>JAILIJ010000052.1 GCA_024695315.1 Bacteroidaceae bacterium | reverse complement strand
TTACTACTCCTTTGTTCTCTTTTAAGGATAAGTTCAGAATACTTGGCGAACCTTGGCGTAAGCGTGGTACGAATCCAAATGAGAAGGTGGGTGAACTTGCTCGTCGCCGATTGGGAAAGTCTTTCCTCGACTATGCTGTCGATCCATTCCTAAGTGGCGTGTATGCTGGCGACCCTATGATGTTGCCTACTCGAGTTGCACTTCCTAAACTATATAATCTCGAACAGAATTATGGTAGTTTTATACGAGGCAGTATTGCCAAGGCTAAGATGCCTAAGACGGAACGTGATCGTAAGGCTACGAAGAAGATTTTCTCAGCTAAGGATGGATTCGGAAACCTTATAGCAGCTTTGGCTAAGCACGTGGGAAATGAGAATATTGTTTTATCGGCATACGATACGACGGTCACTCCGCTCTCTGACGGCCTATTTAAGGTATGTTATACTGACGCAACGGGTAATGCGGTATGCGTTACTTCTAAAAAAGTTGTCACAACATGTGGAGCCTACGCTTTACCAACCATTCTGCCATTTGTGGAAAAGGAGGATATGGATAAGATAAGTAACCTGGTTTATGCTCCAGTCGTTCAGATTGGGGTTGGAATCAAGAACGTGGAAAATCACCATTTCAAAGCTTTTGGAGGACTTATCCCTTCTAAGGAGAAGAAGAATGTGCTTGGCATACTTTTCCCTTCGGCTTGTTTTGCAGGACGTGCTCCAGAAGAAGGAGAAGCCCTTGCGTTCTTTATTGGCGGAATACGTCATCCTGAGATGATGGACTGGACGGACGAGCAGTTTACGGAACTTGTTGAGGAAAGTTTGCATACTTTATTAAAGTACCCAAATAGTGTGAAGATTGATACTATCCGCATATTCCGCCATCGAAAAGCAATACCGCAATATCAGGAGTCTACCGATGCGCGCTATGCCACTATTGATGCCCTTCAGGAAAAGTATCCAGGACTTATTATTGCAGGCAACCTTCGTGGTGGTATCGGTATGGCTGATCGTATTCGTCAGGCTACAGAAATAGGAAACATGTAGTAGATGAGGCTATTTTCTTAGATCTTATAAGTAATTTAAGTCTCAGAAGTGGCGGATTAAACGCTCATGATTTGTAGCTTTGATATGCCATGGCAATATTAAAACATATAATTTGCCTCGGTTCTCCATATATAATAAGGAAAGCCTTCAAAAATGATTAACAACCATTTTTGAAGGCTTGTTTTATTATTTTGCTTTTCTTCCTAATCCTCTTTGCCGTTATGGGCTATGGGGTGTTGTTATGAAAGAAATAAGAATCTGTATATTCAAATAATACTATTCTTAATTATTGCCATTGCCCAGTTCTTTAACAGCACTTTCAACCTTGCTGAAATCGTATGGGTCAACGTCCACTTCATGAAGTCCACCATTTGGGTCAACAAGTCGAAATGCAGGGAATCCCTCAATTTTAAGTGCCTTCTCAATAGCCGTCTGCTTATCGTCTGGCAGTTTCACATGGAAGCAATTAGGACCGGTCAACTTATACTCTTTGAGACAGTTTCTCCAAGCATTTTCTGGACTTACACTTGCAAGATAAACGTATATCATATCTTGATCCTTGAGAGTGCTCTTTAAGGCCGTATCCTCAAGGAAAATCTTTTTTATTGGACCGCACCATGTTCCCCAGATTGTGAGCAGAACCTTCTTCCCTCTGTATGGTCTCAGTACAGCATTTAGGATAGAGTCTCCATCTGTCATGAACTCTATTTCATCAAGATTTCTGATTACATTTGTCGTGTCAAGTTCCATGCTTTGGTATGTTTTGAACTTCTTATGAAGGTCGATAACAGCCTTGCGTGGTCCCTCAGCTTTGATATTATGTACCAGAAAAAGAGAATCTGTAGTGTTCAAAGGAGTACATTCAAGAGCCAGGTTTGCATACATGAGACGCGCATTCACGATGTCGCGCATGTTTTGGTCGCAATTTAAGTCTTTGAAGACCATATCATTTATAATGTAGCTGTAGTTGGCGTGAACACTATCCATGATATGTTTGAATCGCTCATCCTGTTTCATAGAATTGATACGTGTGAAAGCGTCTATGTACATTTCGTCGTATGCTTTCTTTGCCTTTGCAATAGAGTCGGCATTACCTGTATTGAAGAGAATGCGCATGGTAAACATGGCATCTGCCCATTTATATAAGTCAGTATTCTCCAATTCGCTAAGCTCGATGCCCTGTTTTTGTATCTCATCAATAATAATACGTTCTGGAGTGTGCTTGTCCTGTAGCTTTGTTATGTATTGGTCTATAAAGTCTACGAAGAACGATTTTCCTTCGCCAGCTCTTGTATATGGTTTAATAAGATGGCTCCAGAAACGTGTTTTGGCAACATTATGAGCGGAGTCAGGCAACAAGTATCGGTTTTCGGTAAAACGTGCTTGGCCTAATTCGCAAGCGTGGCGTTCGAAAGCTATTTCTCGAAGTGTTCTTTCTGTCCTTACAGATAGGTTCGGACGCTTCTTGATGAGCTCGTTCATGACATCAGAATTTACCTTCTCTATGCTGTCCATTTCGTGCATAAGTTCCCCGAAGGTACGGTTTCCACGATTCTTGTAGTTTGACTTGTAGAATTTATGTTCATATATTCGTCCAAGAAACTCATTGAGGAAACGAACCTTCTTACCCATTACCAGCGCATTTTTCCACTTATGCTTCATGTCTGTCATGAAGAGATAAGTTTGGTTTGGTTCAACAAGAAGAAGATATTTGTCAAGATTGACGTATTGTGTGTTCTCGACAGGGAATTTGATGGTGAATTTGCCGTCAAGGTCTATCCATGCCTTATACGTCATCTCCTCGTCAGTATAAATACTAGTATAAGTCACCTCTGCATAATTGATACTACGCTTGCCATTCTCAATAAGCGGAATGTCCTTGTAGTAACCGATTATGGTCACCGAGTCTCCTGCGCGATATCCGTTATCAGCCCATTTATTGCCGAGCATGTCCTTATATGGATAATCTGGCAAGAAAGAGCTTTTTATTCTAAGATAATTGGCTTTTAACGTACCGATTTCAATTTTACGTGCCCCTTCTGCCTCGCGACTGGCAAGAACTTTCATATATTGTTTGCCGCAGTTCATCATAATCTCGAACTTATCCTCGTTATTGTCGATGCTCTGATAAGTCCAAAACTTATTATCGTAGATGGCAAATTTCTGATAGAAACCGATAATCCACTCACCTGACTTTTCGTTACGCCAATTAGTATTGAGCAACTTGCCCAAATCGCCCAAAGCGTAGCAATTTAAGGTGCATATAAGTGAGAAAATCAATATCGTAATTGATCGTAATAATTTTATTTTCATCTTTGTTTGTCCGGTAGACTAATTAGTACTGTTTTTTATCGTGTGCAAATGTACGAATAAATATTCATATTATCGTCTTTGATATTTGATAAAATTTTTCTTTAACGTACTAATTATCACAAATAAGAATTTAAATCAATTGCTCGTATAAACAATTTGTGCGTATTTTGACATAATTGGTAATCGTCGGCCTTTCTTTGTTGAAATTTCTGACGATTTGTGATACGAAGGAGATACGAAGGAGATACGAAGGGTTACCGAAGGATTGAGTTATGAAAAAAACGAGCCATAATATTATGTTTGTTTGATTTTTTTGTATATTTTTGTCTCATAAATGTTTATTACGTATATAAGTTTCTTTTTACTTTCCACAAATGAGGCTTTGCTGATTTTACGAAACTTGAACAATGTTTTTTAAGATTTCATAGTGATTAGGGGAAAAAGACATATTTAGTTTTTCTTCATCAAAAACATAATATAAAATTCTTTGCTTATGAAGATACTTCACACAAGTGATTGGCACTTAGGACATACACTCTATGATTACGATAGGACGGAAGAACAGACGAGTATGCTTCATCAGAT
Source organism: Bacteroidaceae bacterium (assembly GCA_024695315.1). GTDB lineage: Bacteria > Bacteroidota > Bacteroidia > Bacteroidales > Bacteroidaceae > Minthosoma. Next base: position 1,120 of record JAILIJ010000052.1, on the reverse strand, counting down.
GGTGGCCATCGTTCATGAACACAAGCCGGATGTGTTCTTACTCTCTGGCGATGTGTACCATACTTATCAACCATCGGCTGCAGTACAGACTTTATTTACGAATGCACTTGTGGAGATACATGATGCAAACCCTTCAATGACAATTATCATAACGGCTGGCAACCATGATAGTAGCTCGAAACATGATATTTTTCAAACGCCATGGAAAGCTCTAAAAGTGCATACTATTGGTAACATAAAGGAGGCGGACGAGATGATAATTGAGATTCCTGGAAAGGGATTTGTAGTTGCCGTACCCTATGTTAACGAGCGAAGTATGCCAGAAGGTTTTTATCAGCAACTGCTCGACATGGCCGCAGAAAGAAATACCGAAGGCCTACCTGTTGTTCTGATGGCTCATACTACGGTCCGTGGATGTGATTTTATAGGACACGACAATGCTTCTGACAAGACCGTAGGCGGTATTGATGCTTATGATATTAGCGAGTTGGGTACAGGATATGACTATGCTGCACTCGGGCATATCCATCATGAACAGTTTGTGACAGGAGGACACCATAAAGTAAGATATTGCGGTTCGCCAATTCCAATTAGTTTTGACGAGAACTACCCACATTCTGTGAGTCTTGTGGACATAGCATCCCATGGGGAACAACCAGATGTGAAGAAGATAGAAATTAGGAATACTCGCCCACTCGTAACTCTACCTACGGAAGGCACGACATCATTTGAGGAAGCAAAGGATCTGTTGCAGAATTATCCTGACGACATCGGGGCGTATATAAGGCTTAACGTACATGTAAAGGATTTCCTACCTACTGATGCACAAGCAGAAGCTGAGCTACTAACAGAAAACAAAATGTGTCGCTTCTGTTATATAAATATTATGAGAGAAAAAGAGAAAAATGATAAGTCAAAATCCATGTCTGTTCAGGAGTTCAAAATGGAAAATCCTATAGAGATAGCAGGTAGGTATGCAGAGGACAACGATATCGATTTTGACGAAGATTTGCAACAGCTTTTCAGGGAGGCACTTGAAATGGTTAGAGAAGACGAAAGACAGTAAGCACATAAAAACTATTGGACGATGAAATTTCAAAAACTTACCATACATAATATT
>JAILIJ010000027.1 GCA_024695315.1 Bacteroidaceae bacterium | reverse complement strand
TACAATATTCCAAACGGTTCAGTAGTGGTCACAGCTGGAGGTGTGACTCTCACCGAAGGTACAGACTATACTGTAGACTATAGCCTGGGCGTTGTCACAATCATCAACCAAAGTATTATTGATGCTGGCACATCCGTGAATATAAGTTTGGAAAGCCAATCAGAATACTCAACTATGCGAAAGACGATGCTCGGTGTGAACTGGACATACGACTTTACAAAGAATTTCCAACTTGGAGGTACTTTGATGCGACTTACAGAAAAGGCGCTCACATCGAAGGTCGGAATGGGCGAAGAACCTCTTAATAACACAATTTGGGGGCTCAACATGAACTGGAAGCAGGACTCACAATGGCTTACCAACATGATTGATAAACTACCACTACTAAACCTTACCGCTCCATCAAATATCTCGCTTACCGGTGAGTTTGCCCAACTTGTTGCCGGTAATGCCAGCGGTGTTCAAGGCAATGCCTCTTATATTGACGACTTTGAAAGTACAACTATAGCCATAGAAGTCAACGACCCTACCGAGTGGGTTCTTTCATCCACTCCTTCTCATTTGACATACGGGAATCTTACCAATGATGTCCGTTACGGTTACAACCGCGCAAGATTAGCTTGGTACAACATAGATCCGCTATTCACACGACGTAGCAGTTCACTTACCCCTTCTCACATCAAGAGTGACCTTGACCAGCTATCCAACCACTATGTACGTGAAGTCTATGTACGTGAGGTATTCCCTAATAGGACAGTAAACACAGGAGAGACAAATACTCTCAATATCATGAATATCGCATACTACCCTCAGGAACGAGGTCCATACAACTTAAACACAGACGTGGATCAGTATGGCCATCTTAATACTCCGGCCAACAACTGGGGAGGTATGATGAGAAAAATTGATACCAGCGATTTCGAAACCAGCAACGTCCAGTACATCGAGTTCTGGATGCTTGACCCATTTATCTATACTAAAGATGATAATTCCTATAGCGGAAGCCTATACTTCGACCTTGGTGATATTAGCGAAGATATCCTGAAAGACGGTAAAAAGGCTTACGAGAGCGGTATGCCTGTTAACGGCAATAACTACACAGAAACAGTTTGGGGACGTGTTCCTTCTGAGTCATCAGTCATCTATTCTTTCTCTACTGAGAGCGGAGCACGTCAAAAACAAGATATCGGTCTCAACGGACTTGCTGATGCCGATGAACGTACTTTCGGTATCTATCAGACATATCTCACAGAGATGAAAGGAAAAGTGACTACCGAAGTTTATGACTCCATCTACGAAGACCCAGCAGGAGACGACTACCACTATTTCCGCGGTTCAGATTTTGACGCTAACAAAACATCTATCCTTGAGCGATATAAGAGAATCAACTCACCAGAAGGTAATTCACCAAACACTAGCGAATCAGGCGAAAGCTATAGTACGGCTTATAAGTCAACACCAGACTATGAGGACGTAAACTCTGACTACACAATGAACGAGTACGAGAATTTCTACGAATATAAGGTAGACATCAGCCCAAACTCTTTTAAGGTGGGACAAAACTATATCGTGGACTCTCGAGAAACAAAAGTGTCTCTACGTAACGGCAACTCTGAAACTGTAACTTGGTATCTTTTCCGTATTCCTGTAGACAGCTACGAAAGCAAACAAGGTACTATAAACGACCTCAGCAGCATTCGTTTCATGAGGATGTACATGACCGACTTTGAAAAACCAATCATTCTTCGTTTGGCAACTCTTGACCTTGTACGTGGCGGTTGGAGAAAATACTCTCAGCCTCTATACACAGGCTCAAGACCAAGCGTAAGCGGTTCTCTTACTACAGCATCGGTAAACATCGAGGAAAATAATGATAAGTCACCTGTAAACTACGTATTACCTCCAGGTATAACACGAGTGCTCGACCCATCACAGCCTCAACTCAGTCAACAGAATGAGGAGGCCATGTCCGTAACTGTAGAAAATCTTGCTAGCAACGATGCACGCGCCGTATATAAGACTATGAACCTCGATCTCAGAAACTATAAGCACCTGCAAATGTTTGTGCACGCCAATGCTTTGGAAGGCGACACAGAATTACAGGACGACCAAATGAGTGTATTCATACGTCTCGGTAGCGACTATAAGAGCAACTACTATGAATATGAAATTCCTTTGAAGCTGACCCCAGAAGGCCACTACGACACATACACAACAAGTGGATGCGAATCTGTATGGCCAAAGGACAATATGCTCGACGTTGACTTCAGCGTCTTCACCGACCTCAAACATGAGCGCAATAAGGCCAGAGCTAACGGTACAGCAAGCTTTACAGAACTATACTACCAATACGATAACGACAGACCAAGTAATAAGGTTAGCATTATGGGTAATCCTACTCTCGGAGAGATTAAAACCATGATGGTTGGTATTAGAAATAATGGACGTAAAACAGGCTCTGTGGAAATCTGGGTCAACGAACTTCGTATGCAAGACTATAACAACGAAGGAGGATGGGCCGCACAAGGTAACATGAACATTCAAATTAGCGACCTTGGTGCCGTAAACCTTACTGGACACGTAGAAACAGCAGGATTCGGAGGATTGGAAGAAAGTGTGTCACAGCGCAGGAATGACAACCTGTACGAATGGAGCATCACGACACAGCTTGAACTCGGCAAGTTCTTCCCTGACAACTGGAAACTTACTCTGCCATTCTACTACTCTTATTCTTGGAATAAGATTTCACCAAAATATAATCCTTTCGACTCCGATATGTTGCTTCAGGATGCACTTAACGAATTGAAGACAAATGCGGAGAAAGACTCTCTAAAAAGCTTGGCCGAGACTGTTACAAGGAATAAAAACTTCTCTTTGTCAAACTGGAAGTCTGGCTTACGTAGCCGTAAACCATTACCTTTCGACCCAGCTAACTTCGCATTTAGCTATAGCTATAGTCAAAAGTACAAAACAGGCGAGACTACAGTATATGAGAATGAACAAAACTGGAAGGGTGGACTCTCTTATAATTACTCACCAGAATACAAGACTTGGGAGCCATTAAAGAACTTGAAAGGCAAGTCAGAATGGTTGGGTATCATCAAGGCTCAGAACTTGAATTATGCCCCTCAAAACATATCATTCAATACGGACATCAGCCGTACATACTATGAGTTTCAGGAAAGAGACATAGACGCAGGCACACAATTACCTGTCACATGGTCCGACCAAATCCTATGGAGCCGTGACCTGTCAATACGATGGGACTTGTTCAAGTCTCTTAAAATGAACTATACTTCTACTACTCATGCAGAAATAGAAGAGCCATATACTGTGGTTAATAAAGACCTCTACCCTGACAGATACGAAGCATGGAAAGATTCTGTAAAACGTAGCCTCATGTCTCTTGGTAGACCGCTCACATACGCAAGTTCATTCAGTGCTTCTTATACCGTTCCATTCAGCAAAATTCCAGCCTTAGCATGGATTAGCTCTGATGCCTCATATAACTCTCATTACAACTGGGCAAGAGGAACTGAATTGGAAGACGGAACTTCCTTAGGACATACTGCCACATCTAGCCGCGTGCTCAACATAAATGGTAAGTTTAATTTCGAGACAATATACAAAAAAGTCAAATTCCTTGCCGACGTAGAAAAACGTTTTTCTAACAAGAACAACAAGTCTAAGAATAATTCAAAAAACAAGAAAAATTCAAAGACTGACAAAAATGACAAGAAGAACAAAAAAGATAAGAATGCAGATGAGGAAAACAAAGACAAGAATAATGCCGATGATAAAAAGTCTAAGAAGACAAAAGGATTCACTAAGGAGATTACACTAAATGACTCCACAGCTACAGAAGTCAAGCACGGACAAAATTCTAAGCGTATTATTGTAAGAGCAACAACAAAAAAAGGTAAGTCTTATAACTTAAAATACACTAAAGTTGATGCCAATACAATTAAGATTAAGAATCATGACACCATACCTGTAAAGATTTCTGTCGTTGCAAAAGAGCCTCTCGAAAACCAGTCATGGTATAAGACAGCCCAAGTAATCACCCGTGGCCTCATGCTTATCCGTAATGCCAGCATATCTTACAAAAATAGTTATGCACTTACATTACCTGGATTTAAGACAGAAATAGGTGATGCCTTCGGACAAAAAGGTGTAAACGGAATGCTTTCCCCAGGACTCGGCTTTGCCTTCGGAATGGTTGGAGACGACTATATTTATAAGGCTGCCGATAACGGATGGCTCATGCAAAATGACTCTAACATAACTACTCCTGCCACAACAAATGCCTCTGAGGATTTGCAAATGAAGCTCTCCCTTGAGCCTATCGAGGAACTGAAGATCGACCTCAACGCCAGCCGCACGGTCAATAAATCTAAGAGCATTCAGTTCATGTATTCTGACATGCCTACTACGGCAAGCGGTAGTTTCTCTATGACAATTGTATCCGCTTCAACAGCATTCGAAAGCAGCGGAAATATCAATAACAACTACCATTCTAAACCTTTCAACAAATTCCTTGAATATCTGCCTATCTTCCAAAGCAGATTGGAAAAGAAATATGAGAGTAGTTTCTACCCTATTAGCGCAGGCGAATTTGCTGGCAAGGCTTACAATAGCGCTAATGGAGGTGTTGACATGTATTCTGCCGACGTCATGATACCTGCTTTCCTTGCAGCCTATTGCGGCAAGGACGCACATAGCAGTTCTTTGAACATATTCCCAACTCTTACCTCTATGCTTCCAAACTGGACCATAAAGTATAGCGGACTGTCAAAACTGCCATGGTTCGCAGATCATTTTAGAAGCTTCAATATCAACCATGCCTACAAGAGCATATTCTCTGTTGGAGCATACAATACTTACTCAAGCTACATGGCCTACATGGGCGATATGGGATTCATCACAGACGTTACAACTGGCAATCCTATCCCAAGCTCTATGTACAATATATCTACAGTAAGTATTAACGAGGCTTTCTCTCCACTCATCGGAGTCGACATGACTTTCCTTAGTGGAATGACAACGAAACTCGAATATAAGAAAGTGCGCACTTTGAACCTTAGCATGACAAGTGTGGCTCTCACTGAAAGTTTCTCAAATGACATAGTCTTCGGATTTGGATACAAACTTAAAGATGTCGAACTCTTCGGAGCTAAAAAGATTCAAAGCACTTCTAAGTCTAGGAGAAAAAATAAAAAGAGTGAAAGTAAAACATCAAGCAGAGTTGGTGGAGTAAGTCACGACCTTAATTTGAGGTGCGACTTCTCTTACAGAATGCAAAACGCTCTCAACAGAAATATTACTACAAAGACAACAACTGCAACAAGCGGAAATACCGCCTACAAGGTTGCAATAACGGCAGATTACACATTCTCAAAACTGCTCACTCTAAGTGGATATATAGATTGGCAAAGAAGCGTACCTCTCGTTTCTACATCTTCATACCCAACTACAACAGCAGACTTTGGAGTAAGCATGAAATTCTCTCTGACAAGATAAATTTTTACTACTATGAACACAACAGATTTAGTCTATAACGCAATAGCCAATCATGACTGGGAGGGTATGAAGCTATACATGTCCAGAATGAACATTCTGGACTTTCGACGTATACAAACTCAGTTGAGAAAGAAAATTCTACCTTCCCTTACTAATGATGACTTTTGGAATACTTACCTACACCTTATAAAATATAAGAAAGCGGCTTTCTTAGCTTGCGCTACAGCAGCAGAAAGGTTGGCACAAGATGAAATAATCGATTTCAATAATGAACATATAAAACAATTATCACTATATTTGCACAGCCAATATCCTGAGGCCATCGTAAGCCTCATGAATATTCTCATTCCGATACTAACGCAGGAAAGGCAAATAGAGTCTTTATTCGAAGCCTTTAATGTTGACTACAGAACACGAATAGCGGTTTTACTTAAACATAACTCGCCAATAGTTTATTATATGCTGTTCAAAACTCTGTGTCATCATCACGAGAGTAAGGAGCTGATTGGCAAATGCTGTCTTTTTATCATTAAGAAAAAAGATGACATGTCGCTCAATATGGCATACATCATGAAGGAATATTTCGATCTGAATGATGTGAAATGTCCTAAGTCTCTGAACATAGAGAGGTACGAACTGAGCTACATTGAACGTAACTACGACAATTTCTTGAATGTTTTACTTGGCAAAAGACCTAAATTATGAAATATATTCTCTTATGTCTCTTATCTTTTTTTTCATCTACTAATATCTTTGCTGAAAATAATGACAGCATAACTTTTTATAGATATAGGATAACATTAAAGGATAAAAAGAATAACGATTTCTCTATCGAGGAACCTGAAAAGTTTCTCTCAAAAAAAGCTTTGGAGAGAAGGAAAAAACAAAATATAAAAATAGATGAAACTGACCTCCCACTCACTAGTGCATACGTACAGGAGATAAAAAATACTTGCGTCAGAATCATGAACCGAAGCAAATGGAATAATACTCTCGTTGTGGGCACAAAGGACACATCATGTATCGCCACAATACGTAACCTTAACTTCGTTGATAAAGTGCAACTCGTTGGTAGAAAATACTTCGTATCCAAGCCTATGACTAAACAGAGCCGAGTGAAGAAACTCGACAAAATGGCTGAAGTGAAAGTTGACTCTTCAATCTACGGTAATGGCTACGACCAAATAAAACTGATGAACGGTATTAGCCTACACGATCTTGGATACAAAGGAAAAGGTATGACCATAGCCGTTATCGACGGAGGATTCCATAATGCAGATATCATTCCTGCCATTAAAAAAATAAAAGTCATCGGCACACATGATTTCGTGAATCCTGAAGAAAACATGTTTGAGCAACATAAGCACGGAATGCAAGTTCTTTCATGTATAGGCATGAACGATAAAAATGTGTTCGTGGGAACAGCTCCTGATGCTTCTTTCTGGCTTCTACGTAGCGAAGAAACAAATACAGAACAAATCGTAGAGGAAGATAACTGGGCTGCAGCTGTAGAATTTGCTGACAGCGTGGGCGTTGACGTCATCAATTCTTCACTTGGATACGCTCTCTTCAACGACGACTTGAAGACTTCCGTAAAATACTGGGAACTGGATGGCAAAACACATCTTAACTCGCGTTCGGCCTCTATGCTTGCCGCTAAAGGTATCATACTCTGCAATAGCGCGGGAAATGAAGGCAACGACTACTGGAAAAAAATCGGCGTACCTGCCGACGCTTCTGACATTCTCGCTGTTGGAGCAGTTGACGACATCGGAGTGAACACTCGATTCTCTTCGGTAGGAAATACTGAGGATGGAAGAATAAAACCTGACGTTTGCGCCATGGGGGGAAGGGCTTGCGTAATGAATATTACAGGTCATACTACTCATGCCAACGGAACTTCTTTTTCTTCCCCTATCCTTTCTGGTATGGTCACTTGCTTGTGGCAGGCTCTACCAAAACTCAACGCGTATGAAATAATGGATATCATACGTAAAAGCGGACACTACGCTGAGCATCCTAACAATATCTATGGATATGGAATACCTGATTTCATGAAAGCGCTGGAATTGGGCAAGGTAATTGAAAAGAATAAATAATATTTGTCTTTCGATGATTAAAAAGAAATGTTAATAAGAGGACTTGAAAATAGTTAAAAAGTTAATACGAACCTGTTACGAAGGACATACGAAGGTAATACGAAGGATTAACGAAGCATTTTTTTATTAGAAAAAGCTCGTTTTTAAACTTCAACTTAATAAAAACGCTATTACCTCTTATCGTCAAAAAGTAATTGTTAAAAATAAACTGCATGGAGTCATTATCATTATACGAACTCAACAATCTTGTTCGTCGCACCTTGGAACTTACAATGTGCGACGAATACTGGATTCATGCAGAAATAAGCGAACTTAGAATCAACAGGCATTGCTATATTGAATTTGCCCAAAAGGAGCAAAATGGAAATGGACTTATTGCCAAAGCACGCGGACAAATCTGGGCAAACAAATGGATGATTCTCAGTCAATATTTCCAACAGACAACAGGACAGACTCTCTCTCCAGGAATGAAAGTGCTGGTAAAGGTACAAGTTACGTTTCATGAATTATATGGATATTCACTCAACGTTGTGGACATAGACCCGACTTACACTTTGGGAGATATTGCACGCAAACGAAAAGAGATTCTCGAACAGCTGAAGGCTGAAGGAGTGGATAACATGAATAAGGAGCTACAACTACCACGACTCTTACAACGTATTGCTGTCATCTCTGCCGAAGGAGCCGCTGGATACGGAGATTTCTGTAACCAACTCGAAAATAACAAACGTAAACTTGCGTTTTTCACCAAACTCTTTCCCGCAGTTATGCAGGGAAAAGATGTCGAACCAACAATAATTGCAGCATTAGATAAGATTGCTTCAAACCTGAACCGCTGGGATGCCGTAGTTATTATTAGAGGTGGTGGAGCAACCTCTGACCTATCAGGATTTGACACACTTGAACTTGCTGAAAATGTGGCACAGTTCCCTCTACCAATAATAACAGGTATTGGACACGAACGAGACTTTACCGTTCTCGACATGATTGCTCACACAAGGGTAAAAACACCAACCGCAGCCGCAGAATTTCTCATCCATCACCAGGAAGAGGAACTGGATTATGTGGAAGAATTGGCAGAAAAGATAACGCAAACAACTTCTAATATTCTTTTCAACGAGAAAAAAAGACTGCAACTGGCAACAAATAAACTTCCTTCTCTATTCACAAATCTGAAATTAAGAGAAGAAGCCAAAATGGAACGTCTGATGGCCTATATGCACAACAGAATGACCCAACAAATAATGAAAGATAAAAGCCATACTGAACTCCTTGAACAACAACTGACTCTTTTGTCTCGTTCGTTGTTGGATAAAGAAAAAAATAAGCTTGAAGTCTTTGAAAACAAAATAAAAAACGCCGCTCCAGAGCGTATACTACAATTAGGATTCACAATAACACGTACCAACGGAAAAGTCGTGAAGGATGCCTCATCTATAAAAAAAGGAGATGTGCTCGACACTACGTTTGCCAATGGCACAATAAAATCAATAGCAGAATGAAAGAAAAAATAACATACGAACAGGCAATCAAAAGGATTGAAGAAATAACTCGAAAAGTGGAAAGCGGAGAAATGGATATCGACTCGCTAGCAGCAAACTTAAAAGAGGCTAAGGAACTTATAAATGTTTGTAAGGAAAAACTTACAAAAGTTGAGAACGATGTCCAAAAAATACTCGAACATTGACGATTTTTACCGCGTTTTCATGGAAAAATGCAAAAATTTACAAAATTTCTTCCGAGTAATTTGCTTTCAATAAATGAAAACACTAACTTTGCAACCGGAAGTTTAGATAAATATCAGAAACAACCTTTAGATAAATATCGAAACCAGAACCATTATTAATGGTTTATTTCCGAAGAATTGAATTAGAGAGAAATAACTGGAATAAATGGAAAAAACACTTGTCATATTAAAGCCATGCGCTGTTCAGCGCGCTATTGTGGGTGAAGTAACTTCTCGTTTTGAGCGTAAGGGATTACGTCTTGCGGGTATGAAAATGATGCAACTGACCGACGAATTGCTTAACGAGCACTATGCACATCTAGCAAATAAGCCTTTCTTCCAAAGAATTAAAAATTCTATGATGGCATCACCGGTAATTTGTTGCTGCTATGAAGGTGTCGATGCTGTCGAGACAGTTAGAAATATGACAGGTAGTACCAACAGCCGTAAAGCGGCTCCTGGCACTATAAGAGGCGACTTCGGTATGAGTTTCCAAGAGAATATCATACACACGTCTGACTCTCCAGAAAATGCAGTTATAGAACTCAATAGATTCTTTAAGCCAGAGGAAATATTTGATTACACCCCAGGTGTTTTCCAATACCTCTACGCAAACGACGAGTATTAATACTATTATAGTTGATATATTCGTCTTCTGCCAAAAAGAGAATTTTTGTAGAATGAATATAGAACATAAAAACTTCTTACCAGTGGATTTTTATAGAACAAGAAAATTTATCGGAGTTGCTCTCCTCACAATGACATCGGTGAGCTCTTTTGCTCAAGATCTCATAGCAAGCCAAGCTCCATCAGACAAAAGACTAAAAGAAATTAGGGATGTAAGAATTACACACACACTTAAAGTAGACCTTCAAAATCCAGCTTCTGACATTTATACAGACTGGAGACAAGACTATCTGAGAGCAGTAACAGGACACGTTCCTGCAAATTTCAAAGTCGATTTAAGAGGATTCTGCATGCCTACAACAAGCAGAAAGGTTACATCAAATTTCGGACGTCGCTGGCACAAGCAGCACGAAGGAATTGATGTGAAAGTATATATTGGCGATACTATTAGAGCTGCATTTGATGGCAAAATACGTATCACTAAATTCGAAAGAAGAGGCTACGGATATCATGTAGTTATCCGTCACCCAAATGGACTCGAAACACTCTACGGACACCTTAGCAAAATTCTTGTAGACAAAGACCAGATTGTTAAAGCTGGAGATATAATCGGACTCGGCGGAAATACAGGACGCTCATACGGCTCACATCTGCATTTCGAAACTCGACTCTTGGGCGAACCTATCGACCCAGCTTTCATGTTCGACTTCGAAAAACAGGACGTCACAGCTGATTTCTACGTTTGCAATAACAAAGCTATGACTAAGGGAGTAGAGGACGAAATGAACATCGAACAGATGGAAAATGAGGTCGCTCTACGAGAAGGCTCAATTCTCACATCATCAGGTATTTCAGAACTTGCAACTGCGGAGGCTCAACAGACTGAGTCTATGAACAATACCGCTTCCCTCAACGATAGCGATGCAAAAAATGCAAAGAAGCGCCCAACAACTACTTCTGCTACTACTCATAGAGTAAAAAGCGGAGACACACTTTCAAGCATAGCAAAACGCTACCACACTTCTGTTGACAAACTCTGCCGAATCAACAAGATTAAGAAAAATTCAATTCTTAGCTTGAATCAGATCATCAAACTTTCATAAAAGATTACAAATAAACACTATATATACAAAAAGCGTCTGGCTATCTCAATAGTCTGACGCTTTTTTATATATAACAAATATTAAATCTCGCACTTCAGTAATCATTCTTCAGCAAAATTTGCTAACTTTGCACCACTTATAAGTTTTAATATAAAAACATTGCTTTTTGCACAATGAGTACTCAGGAACAGTTCAAGACAGCAATGCAAGGTTGTCGCGACATATTTTCAAATAAATTAAAGGATTATGGGGCTGCATGGCGTATTATGCGACCATCATCCGTTACAGATCAGATATTCATCAAGGCTAACCGTATTCGAAGCCTTGAGATAAAAGGTGTTTCACTTGTTGGAGAAGGCATATATCCAGAATTTCAGGCAATAGTGAACTACGGAATTGTAGGTCTCATACAGCTTGAACTCGGACATGCCGAAACGGAAGACATGACAGCAGAACAGGCACTGGAACAATACGATAAGTATGCTAAAATGGCGTTGGAACTTATGATACGCAAAAACCATGACTACGATGAAGCATGGCGCAGCATGAGGGTAAGTTCATATACAGACCTGATTCTTATGAAACTTTTCCGCACAAAACAAATAGAAGGAAACGACGGTAATACTCTCATTTCTGAAGGTATAGACGCCAACTACCTCGACATGATAAACTATTCCGTTTTCGGGCTTATCAAATTGTCAGAAGCCAATGAGGATAAATAGTGAGACTTTGCCAATGAAGGTTATAGTTAATGCTTGCCGCCTTCTACTTGCAGTAACATTTATACTTTCCGGATTCCTAAAAGCAGACGATCCGCTCGGAACAGTATATAAAATGCAAGACTATCTCGCTTCTTTCGGCATCAATAACATACCAGGACTGGCACTCGTCGTAGTAGCTATAGCCCTCTCATTCTTGGAATTTACAATTGGTATCAATCTGCTTTTTGGAATAAGCAGACGACCAACAGCCAGAATGACAGCAGTATTCATGATGATAATGACCGCATTTACGGTTTACATCTTCATCTTCGACCCAGTAAAAGACTGCGGATGTTTCGGCGATGCCATAATCCTAACAAATGGACAGACTCTACTGAAAAATATCATTCTGCTAACAGCAGCTCTGATAATAACAAAATGGCATTTCCTACAAATTGAATTTGTCAGCGATAATATCAAATGGCTCATTTCAACTATCGGAATGCTATACCTGCCAGGATTTGCAATATACTGCATCATAAATCTTCCAATGTTCGACTTTAGGCCATACAAAATAGGAACAGACCTAAGAGCCGTATATGAAGCCACGAACAGCGCGCCATCCGTAAATGTAAAAATCATATACGAGAAAAATGGCAAAACAATAGAACTGGAAGCCGACGACGATGACCCTGATAGCACATGGCATTACGTGGAAACTCGTAGAGAGATAAAAAACGAGAAACAACTCCAAACATCAGCATTTTTCGTGCAAGATGCAGAGGAAACAGATATAACAGAGGATATAGTCTTTGACGAAGGATATAGTTTTCTGCTTATCATCCCAAATTTGAAAAAATCAGACGAAGGATGTATAGACCTCGTAAATGAAATCTACGAATACTCCATAGACAACAATTATGCTTTCTATTGCATAACAGGTTCTGAGGATGAAAAGTCACAGATATACTGGAATGAGCACACCGGTGCCGAATATCCATTCTATACCTCAGACGAGCGAGAACTGAAAACAATAGTACGCGCTTCACCAGGACTTGTACTCTTACATGACGGTAAAATCGTAGGCAAATGGAGCAATCATAATCTCCCCGACGAATATATCCTAACGGACAGATTAGAAAACATTCCTATCGGTAAAATTGCCGAAAATAGTACCAATAAGAAAATGGGATACACTTTGATGATGTTTATAATCCCACTTCTTATTCTTACGATAATTGACAGATCACTCATCGGATGGAAATTCTATCGCGAGATGAAGAGAAAGTCTAAGGATATAAGTCTGGGCGAAATAGACAAACGACTAATGTTGGATAAAATAGAAAAGAAAATTTCTGACATATCCGACAATATTGCCACAGACAAATTCACTGGCAAATCGGCAAACAAGAAAGAAAACAAAGAAAATTTAACAAATAATTAACATATACGTTTAACATTAAAAAATCTACGAAAATGGCAAAGAAAATTGTTGCTGGAAACTGGAAGATGAATAAGAATCTTCAGGAAGGTATTGAACTCGCACAGGGTCTTAACGAGGCTCTCGCTGCAGACAAGCCAAATTGCGATGTAATCATCTGCACTCCATTCATCCACCTTGCAAAGGTTTCTGAAATCATCGACCACAAGGTTATCAACCTCGGTGCTGAGAACTGCGCAGACAAGGCTTCAGGTGCTTTCACAGGTGAAGTATCTGCAGAAATGGTTAAGTCAACAGGTGCTGAGTATGTAATCCTCGGTCACTCAGAGCGTCGTGAGTACTACAATGAGACTCCAGAGATTCTCAAGGAGAAGGTAGACCTCGCTCTCGCTAACGGACTTAAGATCCTCTTCTGCATCGGTGAGTCACTTGCACAGCGCGAGGCTAACGAGCAGAATGCAGTAGTTAAGGCTGAGCTCGAGGGTTCTGTATTCCACCTCACAGCAGAGCAGTTCGCTAACGTAGTTATCGCTTACGAGCCAATCTGGGCTATCGGTACAGGTAAGACAGCTACAGCTGATCAGGCAGAGGAAATCCACGCTTACATCCGTTCTGTAGTTGCAGAGAAGTATGGCAAGGCTGTTGCTGACAACACTTCTATCCTCTACGGTGGTTCTTGCAAGGCTTCTAACGCTCCTGAACTCTTCGCTAAGCCAGACATCGACGGTGGTCTTATCGGTGGAGCTTCTCTTAAGGTTGCTGACTTCAAGGGCATCATCGACGCTTGGAAGAAGTAATCAACACTATCCAATATGGGCAAGGGATGAATATCATCCCCTGCTCCTTTTGCTCAAAAATGGATTATGTGATAATAGTACATAAAACAAGGCCAGTCACCACATATAATCCATACAGAAAACCCATAAAATACTTAAGTTATGCGAACACTTTTAGTACTATCTTTTCTCCTCATACAAGCTGCATTCTCTATTCTCGGTGCACAGACTTTTACACAAAAACTCACTACCAAAACCAAAGGTAGCGTAACTCTACACCAAGACCAGAGACTGACGGACATAATAAATGGTGTCAATACCATAAGTTCCGACAATAGCCAGACAGGTAAAAAAATAAAGGCTAGAGGATATAGAATACAAGTACACTTTGGTGGTTCAAGCCATGCCGACAAAGCAAAAGCAGCAAAGGCAGGCAACGATGTAACCAAAGTGTTCCCTGAACTACAATCATACATCAAATATGAAAGTCCAAACTACAGATGTACAGTAGGCGATTTCACCACAAAAGAAGATGCAGAAGAATATCTAAACAAAATAAAAGAGGCTGGACTTGGACGAAACGCCATGGTTGTACGTCACGAGATAATCATTTATCAGGCAGAATAGCCTACTCATACATTAAGGAATGATAAAATCGTCATTCCTGTTTTTATCATATAAATAACATCATAAAAACAATACATATTGATACCTCAAGCTACCATAGAACGAATCATAGACTCCGCCAACATCGTTGACGTCGTGTCTGAATATGTTACCTTGCGTCGCTCAGGAGCAAACTACAAAGGTTTGTGCCCTTTCCACGACGACAAGACCCCTTCGTTTATGGTTTCACCATCAAAAGGTATATGCAAATGCTTCAGTTGCGGAGAAGGTGGAAATGCCGTCCACTTCATCATGAAAATTGAGCAACTCACATACGTTGAAGCACTAAAGTTCCTTGCAAAAAAATATGGTATAGAGGTTGAAGACCGTGAACTGACACCAGAGCAGCGTCAGTCCATGAACGAAAGAGAAAGTATGTTTGCCCTCAATGAATGGGCAAGCGAATATTTCAATAACAACCTCAAGAACGATGTCGACGGACGTGCCATAGGACTAGCCTACTTCCGCAACCGTGGATTTCGTGACGACATAATAGAAAAATTCAAACTCGGTTTCGCCCTCGACAAATGGGAAGAAATCTCCATTAAGGCAAAACAAAAAGGATATAACGAGAATTTCCTCGTAAAGACAGGACTCTGCTATAGAAAAGATGACAACCGACTCAACGACCGTTTCCGTGGACGCGTCATGTTCCCATGGTTCAATATTAGCGGTAAAGTCGTTGCCTTTGGTGGACGCGTACTTGACGCACGTACAAAAGGTGTGTCACAGAAATACGTCAACTCACCAGAATCAGAAATATATAGCAAAGCAAGAGAGCTATACGGCATCTACCAAGCAAAAAAGCAAATCGCAAAAGACGACTGCGTATATATGGTAGAAGGATACACAGACGTTATTTCCATGCACCAATGCGGTATAGAAAATGTCGTCGCCAATTCTGGAACAGCTCTCTCCATCGAACAAATACGCCTGCTCCATCGTTACACAAATAACATTGTACTTCTCTACGATGGCGATGCGGCAGGTATCCATGCAGCTTTGCGAGGTACGGACATGCTCCTTGCCGAAGGTATGAACGTCAAGATTCTCCTACTTCCTGACGGAGATGACCCAGATAGCTTCGCACGCAAGCATAACGCCACAGAGTTCAAGGCCTATATTGAAGAACATCAGACAGACTTCATAATATTCAAGACCAACCTTCTCCTTGGCGATGCAGGACACGATCCAATAAAGAGAGCAAACCTCACCAAAGACATAGTAAAAAGTATCTCCGTCATCCCGGAAGAGATCGTTCGCTCCACATATATTCACGAATGTTCAGAACGTCTAAACATTAGTGAAGCCGTTCTTCTTAATGAGACTCAAAAGAATCGTGCGAAAGCACTTGAGGAAATGAAGAAGGAAGCAGAACGCGAAAGGGAACGTGCAAAATATCTAGCCCAGAAGGAACAAGAAAACATTCAAAACGGTGCCGTAGTCCAACAAGATGAAGAAAAATCCATTGCTACGACTCAGAATGTCACTCAAACGCCTAATAGTGTACCGTCAACCACAGCATCTGATGATCCACATGCACCATCACCAGAAGAACTGGAATATCTGGAGTCACTTCACGCTTCCCAATCACCATTTCCTCCAGATCAGGAAGCCTCACAGCAACCTTCTACCCCCACCGTTCCATCAGTTCCTCAGGACGTCCTAAACATACGCAGAGAGACCATTGAGGACAAACGATTCTATGGTTTGGAAAAGATGATCATGCGACTTATCGTAAGATATGGTATAAAGACAATATTTGGGGAAGACGAAAACGGACAGGAATGTGAAATCTCCCTAATTGACTTTGTGAATAATGAACTCACAGTTGACGGACTCACATTTCACAATGAACTATACACGAAAATGCTCAATGAAGCTGTAGCCCATCAAAATGATGAAGGCTTCCTGCCAAGCAAATTCTTCACATATAGCCAAGACCTCGCTACAAGTCAAGAGGCCGCCAATCTCATGAGCGACAAATACCAGTTAAGTGAGAGAGAGCAGACCACAGATCCAGAAGAATTGGCACCAGAACAGATTGTCCATCTCATGCTTGACTATAAATTCGCCTTCATTGAAGCAGAACTGAAGAGTTGCAAAATGCAACTTAACACTCCTGAGATTATACAAAATAGCGACGCTTGTAATGAAATAATGCAACGATTCATGAACCTAAGTAACATCCAGCGTGCATTAGGCAAAAGACTCGGAGATAGAATATACCTAAAATAAAATATTATCGTAACCTTAGACCAAGACATAAAGTATCTACAGGGAGTCGGACCTGTCAAGGCTGCACTTCTCGAGAAGGAACTCGGAATAAAGACTCTGGGCGACCTTCTCGTGTACTACCCATATCGATATATTGACAAGAGCCGCATCCATAAAATACGCGAAATAGATGGCAATATGCCATACGTACAACTCGTTGGGCAAATACTCTCCACCGAAGAGTTTGGCATAGGCAAAAACAAACGATTAGTATCACATTTCTCCGATAATACAGGAGTTGTAGACCTGGTATGGTTTCAAGGACTCAAATACGTAAGCAAAAGTCTTGAGTCACATAAGCCTATACTCATATTTGGCAAACCATCCGTATTCAATGGACGAATACAAATTCCTCATCCCGAAATAGAAGACGTTCCCGATAATCTCAAAGAAATAGCACGCACAACTGGTACTCTCTTTGACAACGCACCAACAACGTCATACGCCATACAACCAACATTCGCCTTTAAGCCACTCTACAACACCACAGAGAAGATGAAGAAAGGCTTTCTAACAAGTAGCGGCATGGCAAAGATTACCTCCAACCTCTTTCACCTGCTACAGCAGCCATTTCCAGAAACCCTACCACCATATATCGTCGACAGATATAAACTTATCTCATACGACGAAGCTATACGTAACATCCACTTTCCTACCAATCCAGATATGTTACGTAAAGCCCAGTTACGTCTCAAATTTGAGGAACTATTCTATGTACAGCTAAATATTCTACGATATGCCAAGAACAGACAGATAAAATTCCGTGGATTAGTATTTAGCACCATAGGTGACATCTTCAACACATTTTATTCTAAATACCTACCCTTCCAACTTACCGGAGCTCAAAAACGAGTTATCAAGGAAGTAAGGGCTGACATGAAGAGCGGACGACAAATGAATCGTCTGCTACAAGGCGATGTTGGTAGCGGAAAGACCCTTGTGGCACTCATGTGCTCTCTAATAGCCTTAGACAATGGTTATCAAGCCTGCATCATGGCACCAACAGAAATACTCGCCGAACAGCACCTAGAAACAATAAGAGGCTTCTTGAAAGACATGCCAATAAACGTAGAATTACTGACAGGTTCGGTAAAGGGTAAAAAAAGAGCCGCTGTTCTGCAATCCCTGCTTAACGGAGAAATAAATATCCTCGTAGGTACACATGCCGTAATCGAGGACAATGTCATTTTCCACAAACTGGGACTTGTTGTCATTGACGAACAACACCGTTTTGGCGTTGAACAAAGAGCCAAACTATGGCAGAAAAATGAAATTCCACCTCATGTACTGGTAATGACAGCCACACCTATTCCACGAACACTGGCCATGACTCTATATGGCGACCTTGACGTAAGTATCATAGACGAATTACCTCCAGGCCGAAAACCAATAAAGACGATACACAGATTCGACTCGCACCGCGAACAGATATACTCCATGATGCGACACGAACTAAGCCTTGGCCGACAAATATACATCGTATATCCTCTCATTCAAGAGAAAGAAAAATATATTCCTAACATAGACGGCGACTACTCTTTTGAAAGCCGTGATGGAGCCAATATCCTTACAGCCTCAGCAAGGAAGAAACAAGAATCTCTTGATATGAAAAACCTTGAAGACGGCTACAAGCAAATATGTACCGAATTTCCAGAATACAGGGTAAGTAAGGTACACGGAAAACTCAACCCTTCCGAAAAAAACATCGAGATGGATGCCTTTGCCAGCGGCAAGACACAAATTCTCGTTGCCACGACAGTCATCGAGGTGGGCGTCAACGTACCAAATGCCTCTGTCATGATCATAGAAAATGCCGAACGTTTTGGACTTAGTCAGCTTCACCAGCTTAGAGGACGCGTAGGACGAGGGGCAGAACAGTCCTACTGCCTACTTGTGACCAACTATAAAATATCCGAAAACACGCGTAAACGTATACAGATCATGGTAGACTCTACAGATGGATTCGAAATTGCCGAAGAGGACCTCAAACTACGCGGACCAGGCGACCTCGAAGGTACACAACAGTCAGGCATGGCTTTCGACCTAAAGATTGCCAATCTTGCCCGCGACGGACAAATACTCACATACGCAAGACAAGCCGCTCAAGATGTTATCGATAACGACCCTGAGGAAACAAACTCACAAAATGATATTCTTTGGAGAAGACTCAAGGAAATGAGAAAAAACAATATCAACTGGGGAGCGATAAGCTAAATTAGTATAGGGGACCAAGAACCGAAGTTAGATAAAAATAATATAGAAGTAAAAAGAAGGTAAAGGGACGTGTGTCCATTTACCTCTTTTCTTTATCTGTACATAGCCCATACTAACCATGAACGTCCTACCATTCGTCTACCAATTATCAGTGCGGAACGGGAACAAAGGCAGTTCATTTCCACCAATCAGATTACCTATTTGGAAATCCTTGAAACAATAACGAACAGCTACAGGGTGAGGTACAGAATCTGATGTCAGATACACTTCATTCGTCTGCCAGTGAAACTCAGCATTAGCAGGATAGAACACACGGTCTTCACCAGCAATCTCAAATCCCGTCAAGCCATAGTTACGACATATACCCATATACAAACTCGTAAATCCAACAATAGCCTTGCCATCCACAATCCTAAACTTGCTCTTATCGTATCGAGGACCACTACAAGGCAAATTGCTCATTCCATAAGTCTTGTTCATAGCAAGCAGCGCAAGACGCAAGCCCACTGTGCGTTTCTGACGAGGATGAATATTATATACCTCAATAGGCTCAACAAGGTCATTGGTACTTATAAGATCGCTATTCGGAATTAGATACTGAGCTTTATACTGAGCCTCACGCAACAAGGCTCCCTCAATAGACTTACCATCGCCAAACATATAAGGAGCAATCTCAACATAATAGAAAGGGATATCGCCAAGATTCATATCTTTTCTCCAACGCTCCACCATGTTCTTCAACCTCTCGGCGTAAGTGTCCGCATGTCCCACATTGCCACATCCCTGATACCATATAATACCTTTATATGTAAAATTCTTTATAGGATTAAACATTCCATTATACAGAACAAGCGGTCTGTCGAATTGATATTGTCCAAAACTATATACTCCAACACTATCCGTTGGAATGTCAGGATATGTTTCCAATATATCCTTTGGAGTCCAGCTCTCCACATGCGAACCTCCATAGCTGCTATTCACAATACCCACAGGAACCTGTAACGCATTGCTCAACGAAGCCGCAAAATAATATGCTGTGGCAGAAAATTCCAAGGCATTGCTAAACGTAGGCTTCATCCATTGTCCTTTACAAGACTCCACCAACCTATAACTCTGCAGCTGCTTAACATTAAACATTCTCACGTAAGGACTCTCACGCATAGCATACATAGCATCATGTGCCCCGTCTTTCACACAGCATCCAGGAAATCCCTTCAACGGCATTTCCATATTACTCTGTCCACTGGCAAGCCACACCTCACCAATAAGTACATCACGCAAAGTTATCTTGTCGGCCTTCCCCTCCATTATCGTCACACTCTGAGCCTCAAAACTCGCCTCAGGAGTCTTTATTGATAGACACCATTTACCATCAGCTCCAGCATAAGTGGAATACACCTCATTTGTCCAAGACGTAGTAACCGAAATCTTAGACTTAGCCTCAGCCTCCCCCCACAGGCGAGCATCTGAGTTCTGCTGCAAAACCATGTTATCACACAGTAATGCTGGCAACTTAACCTTTGCGCCTGCTGACAAAGATGCCATAAGCGCAAAAAATAAACCAATGTTTCTCATAATCTTAAATTCTATATATGCGTTTATAATTTATGTCTCGGAAATAGTCAAAGAGTGGATAAAATGGAGTTAAATTGTAGTTAA
Organism: Bacteroidaceae bacterium; assembly: GCA_024695315.1. Classification (GTDB taxonomy): domain Bacteria; phylum Bacteroidota; class Bacteroidia; order Bacteroidales; family Bacteroidaceae; genus Minthosoma. Next base: position 7,084 of record JAILIJ010000027.1, on the reverse strand, counting down.
AAAGATGATATTAGAGGCGTATACACAGACACGTAAAATCATCACTCCCCATTCACCGACTTGACATACTGACTTGGAGTCATTCCATATTCACTCTTGAAATTTTCAGAAAATCTCTTTGGCGAACTATACCCCACCTCATACGCTATCTCAGCAATCTGCATCTGCGACTTCTCAAGCAGCTGACATGCCCTCTTAAGGCGCATGATACGTATAAAATCATGAGGACCGCGCCCAGTGATACTTAACAACTTCTTGTATAGATTTGTACGTGACATACCCAGTTCCTTACCAAGCGTCTCAACAGAAAAATTCTCATCAGAGATATTATCCTCAACGATACGCATAGCATTCTGCACAAACTGCTCATCCAACGACGTGATGGTAATATCACTTGGCTTAACATCCATTTTCTGATTAAACATCTTGTGCGCATTATTGGTCCATTCCACAAACTTCTTGACACGAAGCCTCAAATGTTCAATATTAAATGGTTTAGTAATATAGTCATCTGCACCCTGCTGAAGCCCTTCAATAACGGCCACATCTGCTGTCTTAGCAGTAAGCAGTATGACAGGGATATGAGACCACTGCATAGTCGTCTTTATTCGCTTACATAACTCTATACCATCAATTTTTGGCATCATGACATCACTGACCACAAGATTGATATCATTATTCTTTAACACATTCAAAGCGTCTTCACCATCACCTGCCGTAAGCACATCATACTCGTCACTAAGACTATTAGCGACGAAATTACACATATCACGATTGTCATCCACCACAAGTATAGTATATCTATCTATAGCCTCATTTCTCTGCTCTGTAGTATCCGTAACAACATCATCTTTCACGTCCTCTTGACCACCGGTAATATTTGTCTTACCTACTTCTTTATCTTCAAGATTAGTAGGAATAGTAACAACAAAGACTGTCCCCTTTGGCACATTATCATTAACGCGAACCGTACCATTGTGCATTTTCACATACTCCTTAACGATATGTAAGCCGATGCCGCTTCCTGCCTTCTCACTATCTGAACGAACCTGATAGAACCTTTGGAACACAGCCTCCTTCTCATCATCGTCTATGCCATCACCACTATCAGAAACCCTAATCTCTACGGCATCACCCTTTCTATCCATCCCTACCTTTATCTCACCACCGTCAGGAGTAAACTTGAAGGCGTTGCTGATAAGATTATACATTATCTTGTTTATCTTTCCACCATCAAAATTCATGACTATAGCATCAACAGCTGACGTGAATCCAAACTTTATGGAACGTTCCTCAGCATAGTCCTGAAATGACAAACATACATTGCCTATAAACTGCACTATGTCTGAGCGGTTTAGATTTAGAGACTCTGCACCGACATCAAGGCGACGGAAGTCAAGCAACATATTAACCTGATTGAGTAACAACTGTGCATTCTTTAGAATAACCTCAAGCCTACCTTTAACCTTGTCGGGCAATTCCTCCCCTAGCAGACTCTGCAGAGGACTGATGATAAGCGTCAACGGAGTGCGGAAGTCATGACTGATATTTGTGAAGAAGCGCAATTTCATCTCCGACAATCTAACAGCCTGTTCACGCTCAAAGTCCATCTTATGATTCTCCATCTTTTCCAGCTGACGTCTACGCGCCGTCCTCCAGACATAGAATGTCAACGCAATGATCAGCAAGATGTATATCACAATAGCTATTGGGGAAACATAGAATGGAGGATTGACATGTATATTAAGGACCAAAGTCTCCCCCCACTTTCCGTTTTCGTCACATGCCTTCAACTCTAACACATACTTTCCTGGTCCTAAAGAGAAGAAGGAAATCTTGTTGTCCTTTGTGTAAACCCATCCATCACCATTCAGTCGATAACCATAGATGACATGATTGGCGTTAAGAATATTTCCTGTAAAGAACTTGAGGACTATCTGATAGTCATCATAATCCAATTCTATACCATCGTCACCAATGCTCACACTCTCATCTCCAACCATAATATCTGTCCACACAGGCTTAGGCAATTCCGTATCGGCATACATCCTCCTTGGAGCCACCTGTATATATCCCTCGTTAGCACCCATGAGTATCTCGCCTTTAGGTCCCTGAGCAGCAGCAAATTTATTAAAATAGTTGGCCTGTATACCATCATTAGCCGAGTAGTTACGAATATTGAAATCAAGCCCTTTCTCCCTATCATTATTCACCCTCAGACACGACAAGCCTCTACCAGTACTTATCCACACATCACCATTTGCATCGCCTATGATACTCTTCATATTATTATCCAAGAAACCGTCCTCCTTGTCAAGATAATACAGAGTGTCATTTCGCAAATCCCACGCAGTAAGGCCCGTCATGTGACCAAGCCACATGATATTATTCTTTCTGTCTAAAAACATGGAGCCCACAAACCGATGAGTAAGCTTCTGAGTCTTTGAACTGTTGGTCTGCATCAGACGCCCCTTTCCAGTTGCCACATCACACACCCATACTCCATACGAAGTACCAACATACAGATTGTCAAGACCGTCATATTCCATGCAAAGACCATATATCGTGCCTCCATCGCCTGCATCGTAAACCTCAGCCTTATTCGTTTCTGGATTAAAACACGACAAAGGACCAAAAGCTGAAGAATACCAAATGAAACCATTCCTATCCTGCTCCATCTGCCACACCGAATTATGAGGCAAAGCACCATTTGCAACATTATAAACCTTATAATCCTTTGTACCGTTCATACGGAACAGGCCGTCATTATACGAACCAACCCACATAACTCCTTCCTTGTCCTCTAACAATGAGGATATCGTTATACTTGGGATGGATGTCGACTCTATCGTGCCATCAGGATGCTCAACAAACACTCCATCACCATCTGTTCCTAACCACAAATTGCCCTTGCTGTCATAACACATGGTACTGATATCTCCACACATACGTCCACGACAGGAGAAGAAATTGTAACGCTCATTACAAAATGACACACCTGTCTTTAGATGCCCAAGCCACATAGTACCATACTTATCATACAAAAGGCAGGTGACATTATCGGAAGATATAGATGTCAATTCATTGGCATGATGCTGAACATGAGTGAAACGTCGAGTCTGCTTATTATACACAAACACACCACTATGGTCCGTAGCTATCCACACGTTACCTCTTCCATCGTCCAAAATATCACGTATGGCGTTACTCATCGACTTTGTGTGCTCAGGAAGCTGAAACATGTCAACCTTTTCATCTTTTGGACCTTCAAACACACACATCTTTTCATTCAACAAAGAGTAAACCCACAGATTCTCATTCTTGTCTACATATATCTTCAAATGATTATTACCAGTCTGCATATCAACAGGCAACACCATCTTAACCATTTTTCCTCCCATAGCATCATGAAAATGCCATAGGTTATTGTCTTGCACAATATATAAACCATCAGCACAAGTACAGATATGTACATGGCTGTTAAAATTAAAGTCAGCACGCACATTCCAAGTCTTCAACTCTTTGGTGTCAAAACGGTAATGATAGATATTTTCTTTGCTGACAACCCATATATCTCCGTTCTTATCAACCTTCACACTACAACCATCATTGATATGAATGCCAAGTGTAGCCAAATACGACATCACATCTGTGTCAAACTCCTGCGTCTGTCTAACATACCTCACGTATGGCATTGTACTCTCAACCCAAATATTACCAAGACCGTCCTCCTGCAAGCCCGTAACACTACTAATTGGGGTGGTTTCATTGTAGTCAAAGAAATTTCTCACCTCATAACCGTCATACCTGTTGAGACCTGACTCTGTACCTATCCAAAGAAATCCTCGACTGTCCTCGAGTAAGGTATTTACGGTACTGTTCGATAACCCGTCACGCGTATTCAAAGTATGAAACTGAAAGGTCTGAGCACATACTCTGCCCACACCTATTAACGCAAACACGCATACGAAAAGAATATATATAGAGTATTTATTTTTCATGCAATTTATTTTTGTTATTCTCACAAAAGTACTCGACATACTGCTAATCCCATTCATAACAAAAGTAAAGACAAGCAGAGTCTCACGTTCATCATAGTCCTTTTGATTACTACATGCAAAGATAATGAAAAAGTATATTTATTCCAATAGCATGACATAGTAAAAAAGATGATAAACACACTTTTCTTTAGAACGTCAACACCTCATACACCAACGTGTCTTTCAGAAAATCTGATGGGAAGATAATTCCGTTCTCTGGCGAGGGATGAAGCGGATTCATGTGCATACACGATATGCCTATATCCACACCAGCATGAGAATATGAACGCCACACCAGTTCAGAACAATAGAGGCGAACGCTATCACGTGTTAGATAGTCATGGTCGAATGGCGTGCCTAAATAATATTTCTGCATGGCATATCGAACGACTTGGTTCATCTGACTATCACTACACCTCACACGGGCTATACTACCGTTTCTTGCTTTTTTTGAAGAATAAAAGGAATCGACAGACTCATACTTGACTCTATCGACTCCATCACTCGCTTGACTTTCTCCAGGAACGGAATGTATTACACACCATCCCAATATACTATCATGATGAACAATTCCTATGTGTGAATAAGAAGATTTACTCGCCTCACTAACGGCACGGCTTTCTAAACCATACCCACACCTAAGCGCCAAATCTCCTTCCTTCAAAACTGAAGTATCAAAACCATCAAGGGTAGCATCTGTCATCGTATTATTGTCGCACGAACCAAGCAGAGTAAATGAAAAGATTATGACAAACCACCCTTTCATACATCATTTCCCACTTTCTATCAACCACTTGTCCTCTTGCTTAACAAGAGATACCGTCTCTTCTCCAGTCTCACCATTGCCATATACTATAGAATACACAACATGGGCAGCCTTACCATCATCAAATATTTCTTCACTCACTATTTCATAGCTTTCTATGCCACCCTTTTCTGCCAATGACTCGCTCATCTTTGTCTCCATAAGCCCTGTCCACTCTTCTTTCTCTTCATCTGATACACTTTCACTGAATTGCATCATTTCCATAGCTTCGACATACTTGTCTTCTTTCATCGATACGATAAATTTCTCGACTACTGATGATGGGGACTGTTTTGTACATCCTGTCAATAGGAACATACACATCGAAATTGCTAAGAATATTATTTTCTTCATAATTGTTTGGTTTTGCAGTTGTAAGGTCTTACAGTTGTGACAATTCGTATACAATTCTTAATTCTTAATTTAATAAGATTCTGTAGGCCATTGTCCAGCAGCCACACCTTCCTTGATACCGTCAAGTGCTACAGTACACCATACAGAGCAATGTGCCCTATCTATGATGGCCATGGAACCCTCTGGTGAATTGTTGAGCGAATTGGTGTCCCAAGCAAAAGGAATGATTCCATTGTTTATGCCATACTCATTCACAAGTTTATAGAAGAGTTTTACTGAAGCATCATGCTTGGATTGATCTGAAGATATAGTGCGCCATACAGCAGCATACTCACCCATAATGACTGGATAACCCTTTGAAGTGTATGTACTCTTGAGCTTGGCAAACTGCTCGCGCATGTAATCCTCTTCACCCCATGTTGCATTGTGCTCGGTCTCACCACTCAAGGTGGTGTGATTACCACTGCCCCAGAAATACACATTGGAATCGAATGTTCCACAGAACTGACCTGGGTCATAATAATGAACCTCTACCATGAGCTTGCCGGCCTGCTCAGGCAACTTACTTGAGTCCATATATGTGCAGGAAGAAGCAATATTCACACTTGGACCCTGCACAACAAGAGTGCGCGCAGCATTGTTGCCTCCTGTGGCACGTACTGCCTCAACAAAGGCGGTATTGTACTTTATGAGTAACGGAGACAATGTAGCATGACGGGTACTGAACAAAGAATATTCCTGGAATGGCTCGTTTAGACCTGCAAACAAAAGATGCTCGTCATAGTCCTTAAACTCATTGGCTATCTGAGTCCACATGTATTTCAACGTGTGAATCTTTTCGTCCACCTGTTCATCGGTCAAAGATGTGAATGACGAAGTACTTGAACTGAATCCCTGCACTTCCATCCAACCACCGTCCCAATGATCGTTCAGCACAACATACAAGCCATCGTTTATACAGTAATTTACGATTTCCTTGACTCTTGCCATCCAATCAGAATCTATCACAGGCTCTAAGTTTGTTCCACCCGATACGTGACCACATAACCAAGAAACAGGTATACGTACTGACTTGAATCCTGCATCACGAACTGCATCGATTACTGCCTGAGAGGTCTTTGTCTTCTGCCATCCCATTTCAGTAGCTAAGCCCCCTTCATTCGTGAATAACTGCTTACTGTCACACGCTTCGAGCGTATTTCCCAAATTCCAACCAGGATACATGAGTTTGGCAATGTCAGCTGCCGAAGCAGTAATATTTCCCATGTCAGCAGAGGCTTGATTGATTGTTACCGTCTCTACAATCGCTCCAAGGGTGTAAGTGATGGTTGCCTTACGACTTCCTGTTGCATTGGCAGAGATATCATATTTGCGTGTATATGTCTCCATGCCTCGCATATCTATTGATGACACCCACGCATCGCTTACCGTCTCCTCAAAAGCACCATTAGCTTTGATGTTGACTGTAATCTGACCTCCCTCAGCGGCAACGTCATATTCCGTCTGTTCTACTATCAACCCATCTTCGGCAGCCTGAGTGACAGTTATGCTCTCCGTCTTACTTCCAACCTTTACGCTTATCACGGCTACACGCTCATCGGTCTCAGTGTTTGCCGTTACATTTACCGTACAACTCGTCGTTCCTTTTGCTGTTGTACTACCCTTTGTAACAGTACACCATGCTGCATTTGAACTAACTTCTGGAGATGCCGCGTTTGCAATAGAAAATGATGACGTGCCACCTGTCTTGCTAAAGATGATTTCTGTCTTTGTTACTGTGAAATCAGCCGTGCTGCCTCCTCCCACAGAATCATCATCATCTCCACAAGATGCTAACATGGTAGTTCCGACAAAGAGCAGAATCAATGTTCCAATGATATTTAAG
>JAILIJ010000316.1 GCA_024695315.1 Bacteroidaceae bacterium | reverse complement strand
AGATTACAGTCAAAACAATAAGAGTTATTAACAGCGCGTTTCCTACAAAAGTTTCAAGATAACCTATTATTTCGTCTATGATTTGCATAATTCGAAAAAAATATCCATATTTGTCAGCAAAGAATCTGAAATTATGAAAATCATAGACGAAATAATAGGTTATCTTGAAACTTTTGTAGGAAACGCGCTGTTAATAACTCTTATTGTTTTGACTGTAATCTTCTTACTTAGAAAAAGGAACGTTCTTTATGGAAAACTATTTGCAGGTTGTACAATATTTTTGTCGGTAATAATTTTCCTTGAGGAAGTGTTCACGTGTTCGTGTATTGAACCTAATGTGTTCATACAACGACTGGTAGAAATTGTCATATTGTTTATTGCGCCTTTTTTCGAGAGTGTTGTCTATTCAATGTCAAATCCAAATAAATCGAGTAGTGACGTCATAATAAGACTTTGTAAGCATACTTTGCCGTTGCTGATATTATATATTTTGAATGTATGTAGAGTATATTGGGCAAATGAGGCTATATGTATTTATGTGTTTATATATTTTTTTATCATGAACATTAGTTATTATGTCATGATCTGTCATTTTGATGTTACGCATAGCGGATTGTTTACAAATGTGGATAAAAGGAAGTTGAATTGGATGAAAATAATGATAATATTTGAGTCTATACTTTTTATTTGTATTTTCCTTAAAATACTTCATACCGGATTTTTGTCTAACATGATGTATTATATTGTATGTATGTGTTTTTTCATATATACAGGTTATTGTCTTTATCATAAAAACCTTGTTGACTTTGCGGATTTATCTAAGATGATTTCTGTAGTATCAGAGGAAAAACAGAATGAAGATTTGACACTACAAAGTGAAGGGAATTCTTTATGTCAACATATAGATAATGAAACGCTTGTTATGATTAATGATCGTTTTAATGAGGTGATGAAAAGTGAAATGCCATATCTAAATGTTGACCTTACGTTAAGTGGATTAGCATCTATGATTGGTACAAATACGGTCTACTTATCTTATTACTTTAATTCTGTTCTTGGCTCTAATTTTAATTCATATATAAATGAAAGAAGAGCTGAACATGCAGAGAAGTTACTACTATCAGATTTGACGATGACCATAGAAGAGATAGCAAAGTTTTCTGGATTTAATAGTGTGACAACCATGCAACGTTTGTTTGTTTCAAAAAATCATTGTACCCCTAGTCAGTTTAGGCAGCAGGGGAATGGGGATGTCGTTATGCCTATTGTTGATAAAGAACAAGGTACGGATTTGCCAAAGTTAGGTGTGCTGTCAAATAAGAATAACTTTTTGACATTTACATCTTTCGTCGTTGCAAAATGGCCGTCATACCACGATCAGTTGTTAAACTATGAACCTTCAATGACGCGTAAAGAACTTATCTTGGCTTTGCTTATTGCGCTCGGATATAATAATGAACAGATTGCCATGGCCATGGAATTGAGTCCTGCAAGTCTTAATGTAAGTAGAAGTCGTCTTCGTCAAAAACTTCATCTCAGACGCACAGACTCTATACAAGTCATGCTTCTCAGTCTTCTTGATAAATAACGGTAGGTGGTTTACTGGTTTGTAGGAATGAATCTTTGTGTTCTTTAATATTTGAGACTTTATTCTTGATACACTTTTTTATTGGAATATAGGTGCTGTAAATCAAAAATATATGTGGAATTATGCGAGATGAAAAGCATCGAAAAGTATCGAAAAGCATCGAAAAGTATCAAAAAGCATCGAAAAGTATGGAAAAGTATGGAAAAGTATCGAAAAGCATATTTCTGTCACCACCATGTTGTATCTTTGTGACGCATTTCAGACGCAAAGTTCTTACGAACCTCATACGAAGCTAATACGAACCGTTGCCGAAGAAATTTACAGGAAAGGTATGTCTTAGTGATAAGAAACATACCATTTCATGTAAAAGGCGATTAAAGAATGTTAAGTATGTCTTTAAGACATTTAACTTCATACGTTACAGGTTCTGGTGCTGCGAAATCTTCTGGGTGAGCATTGAAAAAGATGGTGTCAAGGCCAGCGTTTCGTGCACCGAGAATATCGGTAAAGTAATTGTCACCGATCATGACTGTTGATTCCTTTTGTGCCTCAGATTTTGCAAAAGCATATTCGAAGAATTGAGCATTTGGTTTGTTTGCACCAGCGTCTTCCGATAAGATGATACTATCGAAGAAAGGTAGAAGACCGCAAGCTCTAAGTTTCTTATATTGAACTTCATGAAAGCCATTGGAACAGATATGTAGACGGTAGCCTTTATTCTTTAGATACTCTACTAGTTCCTTGGCATATTCTACAGTGCCAGATTTCTCTGAGTTGCGAACAAGGAATTCATTGTGGATTTGCATACAAAACTCTTCCGATGGATTGAAAAGGGACCCATCAGGACAAATGCCCTCAGATAGTGGGCGGCGAAAACGTTCCACGATAAGGTAGTCCTTTTCTATCTTGCCATGTGCGTACTCGTCCCATAGTATCATGTTAGCTAACCAATATGATTTATAAAATTCATCTGCGTTCTTGAAATAATTACCAAGAGAGAATTTTTGAAAGACTTCAGATAGGGCAATGGCGGAGTTGCCATGAGTGTCATATAGAGTGTCATCAAAATCGATGAAAATGTCTGTATAGCGCATAGTGTGATTTTGTATCAATTGAATATTGAGGTTGCAAATTTACAATTTTAATTGGTTAAAACCATACCAATAGTGTTCTTATTGGAATATTTGTATTGGTGGGGGGCAATGGTCTTGAATTTATCTTTATATTTGTAACATAAATGTAATTTAGTTCACCATAAAGAAGAAATTAAGAATGAAAAAACTTTTCGCAATAATCCTTTCTATAATTGTATTTTGTTCTAATGCGTTTGCTGAAGAAAATGCGGATTACGATATGATGAGACCACGTAGGAAAAAGGTGGCTGTGGTCTTGAGTGGAGGAGGGGCAAAGGGAGTGGCACATGTTCGCGCCCTAAAGGTTATCGAAGAGGCAGGAATTCCTATAGATATCGTTGTTGGAACAAGTATGGGATCCATAATAGGAGGATTATATGCCTATGGCTATACCACAGATCAACTGGATAGTCTTATACGTGTACAGAACTGGGTCCGTCTGCTTACGGATGGTGCTGACAGAAGTACAAAGAGTCTAGAGTTGAAACTCTTGATGGAAAAATATATCGTTAGTGGAACTTTTGAGAAGGATCCTTTCGAGGTTATTGAGGGAGGAATATTGAAAGGAAATAGCATCGGTCGGTTGTTTTCTGAACTTACTTATCAACATCTTGACAGTATGGACTACAGAAAATTGCCCATTCCTTTCGCATGCGTGGCTACCGACATTGTGAATGGTAAAGAGGTAGATATGTATTCTGGTATCCTTGCTGAGAGTATGAGGTCAAGCATGGCCATTCCAGGTGTTTTTTCTCCTATACGTAAAGACGGAAAAGTGTTGGTTGACGGAGGACTTGTTAATAATTATCCTGCTGATATAGCTAAGAAAATGGGAGCTGACATAATTATTGGCGTTGACGTATCATCTATGGAGAAGACTGCTGATGAGATAAAATCTACATCTGATGTGTTATTCCGAATTTTGGATATTATTTGTTCTAATAAATATACGGAAAATATGGCCATATCTGATGTTGTTATCAATGTCGATGTAACAGGCTATTCTTCTGCAAGTTTCTCGAATGTTGCAATAGACTCACTTCTCGCTAGGGGAGAGACGGCTGCAAGGGCAAAATGGGATGAATTATTGGAACTGAAAAAGAAAATCGGACGTATAGGTAGGGGGAAGGTGAGACAGCCTATTATACAGGATAAGAATAAGGATGTAACGCCTCCTCAAACGATATATAGGGAGAAGCATAACAATAGTTTCATCGGTTTGGGTGCACGATTCGATAATGAAGAATTGGCAAGTTTGCTCCTCGGAGGATCGTATGAACTTAATCCTGTAAACAGATTTAGGGTAAGCGTAGAGACACGTCTCGGTAAGCGATCTTACGGACAACTCGACGTATCTGTAATGCCATGGAAAGAGTGGAATGTTGGCATGAAATACAAGTATACTGATAATGAGATAAAATTATACAATCAAGGAAATGCTGCTGCAAACGTAAGTTTTGGACAACATAAAGCGGGGGTATATTTCAGAAGAAGTTGGAAAAGTGTGCTTGTAACTTTTGGAAGCAACTGGACATATAGTAGTTATAGTAGTCTTCTCACCCAAACAGAATGGGTGGATTTTGCTCAAGAACATAAAAATGAGAAGAGTGTGGACTATTACGCAAGTGTCTCATTTGACAATCAAGATGCTTCTGTTATGCCGCGACGTGGTATGAAATGGTTCGTCAAATATAACGTGTACACCGATAATGGATATATGTTTAATGGAGAAGCTGCTCTTCATGGGGTAGAGGGATATTTTAATGCCGCCATTCCTTTGACAAAAACTTTTACTCTCATTCCTTCAGTCTCAGGACGTATCGTATCAAAGAGGAATACTCACCTGAGCAACCTTAACTATATTGGAGGAATAGATAGTTATGGACATTATATGCCTCAACAAGTTCCTTTCGCAGGTGTCAGTCATCTTCAGATTGCTCCTAATGATTTGCTCGTTTTGGGAATGAAATTACGTCATAACTTTACAACTAACAACTACGCTTTTGCTATTGCCAACTACGGTCTATCCGGCAATCGCCTTGATGAGATAGTGACCATTGACTCATCCAATCTTTTTGGTACAGCCATTGGTTATGGATATAAGTCGCCAATCGGTCCTATCGAGTTTAACTTAAATTGGAGCAATGTCACCAATTCTGTTGGTGCTTTCCTAAATATAGGATATATGTTTTAGAGAGGAAAAAACTTGAAGGTCAAAAAAAAACAAGAGCTTCTAGGTGTTCAAAGTTATTAAGAGTTTTCTAGAGATTATAGTTCCCCTAGAACTCCTAGCCCCATAGAAGGCCCACAAAAGAAAAAAATATTTTCTTTTGTATCTCTTTCCATTGCATCCAATTTAAATTTCTAATTATTTATTTGGA
>JAILIJ010000237.1 GCA_024695315.1 Bacteroidaceae bacterium | reverse complement strand
GATACCTGGGACAAATGTATATGATATGCGACTCACAAAACACGAAGATGGATGGATATATGGTCTTTTCTGTGTTGAACGCCACGATGATTCTCTACCTAATGACCTTAGCGCCGCTACTGCAACATGCGGTATAGCACGTACAAAAGATTTACGCACTTGGCAACGTCTACCCGACCTAAAGGCAAAATGTCAACAGCGCAATGTTGTACTACATCCAGAATTCGTCAACGGTAAATACGCCCTCTACACTCGTCCACAAGACGGCTTCATAGATGCAGGTTCAGGAGGCGGCATAGGTTGGGCTCTAATCGACGATATAGAACATGCAGAAATAAAAGATGAGACTATCATAAATGCAAGACACTACCATACAATCATGGAAGTGAAAAATGGGGAAGGTCCCCATCCTATCAAAACAGCCAAAGGATGGTTACATCTTGCTCATGGAGTACGCGGTTGCGCTTCAGGACTAAGATATGTTCTATACATGTACATGACCGCGCTGGACGATCCTACAAAAGTCATAGCCCAACCTGGCGGATATTTTCTTGTCCCAGAAGGTGGCGAGTATATAGGCGATGTTATGAATGTCGCTTTTGCTAATGGATGGATAGCTGATGGTAATGAAAATGCGCCACACGGAGGCGCTATGCATAATCCAGAGGATAGAGTATTCATCTACTATGCTTCTTCCGACACAAGAATGCATGTAGCAGTATCTACAATTGAAAAACTCACAGACTATTGCCTTAACACTCCTGCAGATGGATACACCACGGGCAACAGCGTAGAAACAATCAAGAAACTAATAGCAAAAAATAAAAAAACACTAAATCAATAATAAATCAGGTACCCTGTGGTTCTACCACAGGGCTTTACCATAAAAAAACACAAGTACTATGGCAAGCTTAAAAGAAAAAATCGGTTACGCATTAGGTGACGCAGCATCAGGAGGTATAACATGGAAAATTATGTCTATAGCTTTCCCTTTGTTCTTCACCAATGTATTTGGGCTGACATTTGCAGATGCCGCGGCATTAATGCTTATTGCCCGCATGTTCGATGTTGTGACAGACCCATTGATGGGTAGTCTCGCCGACCGTACACAGTCAAGATGGGGGACCTATCGTCCATGGTTAATTTTTGGTGCCATCCCTTTCGGCCTAATCTTCGCCCTACTCCTTTACACACCTGATTTTGGTCCTGTAGGTAAACGAATCTATGCCTACACGTTCTATCTGTTAATGATGGCTATGTATACCATGGTGAATGTTCCATACGGTTCTTTACTCGGAGTTATGACTGAAGATGATAATGAGAAAAACCAATTTTCGTCATTCCGTATGGTTGGCGCCTATGCTATGGGATTCATCACCCTACTATCATTTCCTTATTTACAAAAATTCGTAGGTGGAACAGATGCACACCAATATGCCGTACTGGGAGCCTTCTTCGGATTCCTTGCAGCAGCAATGACATTAGCGTGTGGTCTCCTAACTAAGGAACGTCTAAAACCTAAACGCGCAGAAAAATATTCGTTTAAACAATTTATTGACCTTTTAAAAAATAAACCATGGGTATATCTCACACTAATAGGTATCTGCACTAATTTCTTCAACGGATTTCGATATGCAGTTGCCGGTTATCTTCTCTCATACTGTCTTGGTGGTGAAATCACCATGGGCAGTCTCATTATCAACTATACAGTATTCATGGCCTTCGGTGAGGTGACATGTATGATTTTCGGGGCAGCATCTCCAAAATTCACAGAATGGATAGGTTCTAAACGATTAGCATTTATAGCCTCATCTATAATATGTATCGTATTCTCCATAGCATTCTTTTTTATTCCTATGGATGGAGCATACATTTGGCTTATGATTTTAGTTGTAGTACTCACATCTGTTGGAGTAGGTCTCTATTCACCATTGCTTTGGTCCATGTATGCTGATGTTGCCGACTACGCAACAGAAAAGAACGGAACATCATCCACAGGTCTTATATTCTCCTCAGGAACAATGGCACAAAAGTTTGGCGGAGCAATTTCTGGCTCACTCATAGCTCTTTGTCTTGGGTTAGCAGGTGCAAAAATGATACCTGATGATTTTGGAAATTCGGTTATAGACCCAGAATCAGTTACCGAATATGTACTGACAATGGTTTGGGCATTATTTTCACTTTTCCCTGCAGTATTTGCGATTATAATGGGAATATTAGCCTATATATACCCAATAAAGAAATAGGACAACTTCACCATATAAAAAAATTCTTTCACATTCAACAAATCAGTAGTACAATGGATCAAAGAGTAAACATAATGAAAGCAGAAATGGAAAATGTTCTGCACAAAAATATTCTTTCTTTCTGGATTAATGAGATGTCGGACAAGGAGCATGGAGGATTCTATGGACAGATGAAGGGAGATGGAACTCTGGTAAAAGAAGCAAACAAAGGAGGTATTCTAAATGCCAGAATTCTATGGTCGTTCTCTGCCGCGTATAGAGTAACGAAAAATCAGAAATACATCATTGCAGCCAATTACGCAAGAAAATATATTCTGCAACACTTTATTGACAAAGAATATGGTGGCACTTATTGGGAACTTGACTATCTTGGCAATCCTGTAGACACAAAAAAACAATTCTATGCCTTGGGATTTATGATTTACGGACTTACAGAATACGTTCGTGCTACGATGTTGGAACCAGGATATAAAATACTATGGGAACCAGCTTTCGAAAATGCCGTTAAATTGTATGAATGTATTGAAAAATATTCATTTGACAAGGAAAACAACGGATATATAGAGGCAAAGACACGTGAATGGGACGAGATTGACGATATGAGGCTTTCAGAACTAGATGCAAATTTCCCAAAATCTCAAAATACACATTTACATATCATAGAGCCTTATACCAACCTATATAGACTAATCAAGGAGATGGAAGTCAACAATATTACCGTTGACAAGAAAATAATAGAGAAAGTAGAAAAATCACTTAGAAATCTTATTGACATCTTTACAGATAAGATTCTCAATCCAGAGACTCATCATTTGGATCTATTTTTTGAGATGGACTGGACAAGAGGAGCCGGACATCTCGAAAGTTATGGACATGACATAGAATGCTCATGGCTAATACACGAGGCTGCACTTGTACTTAATGACAAGAAAGTCTTGGAAAAAGTTGAACCAATAGTCAAACTTGTTGCCAAAGCAAGCGAAAAGGGACTAAACAAGGATGGTTCGATGATTCATGAGGCCAACCTCGACACAGGACATGTGGATGACGACCGTCATTGGTGGGTACAGGCCGAGAATGTCGTCGGATGGTTTAATCTTTATCAGCACTTCAACGATGAAGAGGCACTTGAAAGATCAATACGAGGATGGGAATATATCAAAGAAAACCTTATCGACAACGAACTTGGTGAATGGTATTGGAGTCGTGATCCAAAAGGCAATATCAATCGTACAGACGATCATGCAGGTTTTTGGAAATGTCCATATCATAACAGTAGAATGTGTTTGGAAATAATTGAAAGAGTAATATGAAACCATATAAATTTCAACCATATCTTAAGACAACATTATGGGGTGGCTACCAGATAGCCCCATTCAAAGGCATCTATACCGCTCAACCTAATATTGGCGAGAGCTGGGAAATTAGTGGCGTACCAGGGCATGAAAGCATAGCTATCGACCGCGGACTTATAGATGATGTAGATGTAGGACTTACGCTTACCGAGCTTATTGATAAATACAAAGGACTACTTGTTGGGGATAAGGTTTATAAGAAATACGGAAATAAATTCCCGATTCTTGTCAAACTCATCGACTCAAGACAGGACCTCTCCATTCAGGTT
>JAILIJ010000228.1 GCA_024695315.1 Bacteroidaceae bacterium | reverse complement strand
AATCACGTGTAATAACAAAAAAAATACCTGACAAGCCTTACAGAACGTTTACAGATGAGTATTCACGAATATTAGAGGATAAATAGCGTTCTAAAATTTTACGATAAGTAATTTCAAAAATGAATGAAATCTGTTCCGAAGAAGATACGAAGGTAATACGAAGGAGAAACGAAGGGTAAATTTGGTGCGAAAAATTCAATTTAGGATGTAAAGTAAAAGCATAATTATAAGATAAGTCGAGTTCAGAGTATGGTACTTAATAAAAAATCCAGTTGGAATATTTCTTTCCAACTGGATAATATTATGTTTTGACTTTATAATTATAATAGGTAATAGCAATTTATATTAAAGGCCAGACCTAAGCCAAGTCAAGAATTTAGGAACGTCCTCATCATAAGAGTAAGACTTAGCGAGTGGAGAACCATTCTCATCCAATAAGACATAGAATGGAAGAGTCGTAGCTCCAAACTTGCTTGACTGAAGATAGCTCCAACGATCACCAACCGTACGAAGTTTACGAGTCTCACCATTAGCCTCCACTTCTATAGGTTCCTTGAGCGGAGTTCGGTCATCAACATAAAGTTGAATGAGCACATAATCATTTGTCATTATATCAGCCACCTCATCATCTGTAAATACGGCAGCCTCCATCTTTCGGCAGTTAACACAACCATATCCGGTAAAATCGATCATTACAGGTTTTCCATATTTAGCAGCATACTTCATACCCTCTTCATAATCCATAAACATAGGTTTTACCTCCTTAGACTCAACAAGATTAAAGTCCTGAGTCTTCATAGGAGGAGCAAAAGCACTAACGGCTTTCAAAGGTGCGCCCCAAAGTCCAGGAATCATATAGATGGCAAATGCAAAGGTAATAAGCGCCATGAAAAATCGAGGAACACTAGTCTTATGATTTACAATCACATTACCATTATCATCATATTCATCCTCATCATGTGGGAATCGAACCCAACCAATAAGATAAGCTCCAAGAAGAGCAAAGAGAACAATCCATAAAGATAGGAATGTTTCACGATCAAGAAGTCCCCATCCGTAAGCCAAGTCAGCTACAGAGAAGAACTTGAGCGAGAAGGCAAGTTCTACGAATCCAAGAGTCACCTTAACAACATTCATCCAACCACCACTCTTTGGCGCTGACTTCAGCATGGTTGGAAAGAGTGCGAAAAATGTGAAAGGAAGAGCGAGGGCAACTGAGAAACCTAACATTCCGACTGTTGGACCTACAAGACTTGTTGAAGTGACCATCTCTACCAAGAGGAAACCAATAATTGGACCAGTACAAGAGAAGCTGACAAGTACAAGAGTAAATGCCATAAGGAAAATGCTCAAAAGTCCCGTTGTACTGTTCGCCTTACTATCTACAGCACTTGTCCAACTGGCTGGCAAAGTGAGTTCAAAGCCACCAATAAATGATGCTCCAAAGAGAAGCAACATAAGGAAAAATATAATGTTGAAAACAGCATTTGTGGCAAGAGAATTGAGAGCACTAGCTCCGAAAAGTCCTGTCACAGCAAGTCCGAGAGTTACGTAGATAACAACTATTGAAGCGCCATAAATAAAGGCATCACGACGTCCCTTCTTCTTGGCTGCAGCAATCTCCTCTGGAGAAGACTTCTTAGTAGTACCTTTCTTTAGGAAGAAACTTACCGTCATAGGAATGATAGGCCAGACGCAAGGAGTAACGAGAGCTACAAGACCGCCGACAAATCCAAGGAAAAAGATGTACCATAGCGGATTGTCTGTAGCGTGAGCATTCTCACCATCATCAAAAGCCTTCAACTTTTCAATTACAGGAGACCAAAGTGAAGACTCTTCCTCTATCTCTGTCTCAGATATAACAGTTGTTGCCGTATCTGTCAATTCAACAATTTCTTTGACATCTTCAGCCTCAACATCCTCAACAGGAACGACTGGCGCCTGTGCTACTTCCTTTTCCTTAGCCACAGGCTTAGCCTTTTCTGCCACCTCACCACTATACTTGAAATCTACAGTACTTGGAGGTGTACAATTCTGATCGTTACAAGCACCATACTCCAAATAACCAGCAATCTCATATTTTCCACCAGTAAGAGCAACCTTTTGAGTAAATGTGGCAGACTTTTCAAAGAAATAAACGTCAGCTCCAAACATTTCCTCATAATGCTTTATAGGCTCAGTAGTAGACTTTAGAGGCCCATCAAGCTTTGCACCAGAGATATTATCTATATTGATAGTTGTAGGCGTAGGTCCATCCTTAACAACCTGAGTTCCGTAAAGATGCCATCCCGAAGAAATGGTAGCATTAAATGTAATGACCGCCTCAGAAGCAGATACTTCTTTAATACTATGAGTAAACTTCACAGGACTAACAAACTGAGCATGAGCTAATGCCACCCATACCAGGAAAAACATTAGCGAAACAATTCTTTTCATTTTATATTTCTTATCTATTTTATTTTGTGAGCACAAAGGTAACAATTTTCCTTGAATATGACCAAATAGAAAGATTACATTCCTCAGTAACTCCGTTCTTTTTAGGAAACTATAACAAATAGGTCTTCTATAAAGGCGTATAAACCCCTAGTCCATCATAGAAAGCCCTCCCCCATAGCCCATTCAAAAAAATAAAAACTCCAATATTTGCAACCAATTAAAAATAAAAGTAGTACTTTTGCAACATATTTAAAAACAAATGAAAAAAAGAGCAGAAAGAAACAGAACCATAACTATTACAGCAGAAGAGGCTAAGAAACTGAAAAGTCAACTTACTAAAAAAGTTGACGGTACAGTGCCAACAGATAAAATCATCTGTAACGACCTGCTTAAAGTAATAGATAAGATTCCAAACGAAATGGCTGACCTGCTCATCATCGACCCGCCATACAATCTAGGACGAGACTTTGGAACAATAAAATTCCACGCTACTAAAAATTCTGACAAATACGAAGAATATCTGCGAAGCTGGATGCCTAAAGTCATAAATAAACTAAAGGCCAACGGCAGCGTCTATATATGCGGAGATTGGAAATGCACATCATCATTACAACGAGTAATTGAGGAATGTGGACTAACAATCCTCAACAGAATAACCTGGCAAAGGGAAAAAGGAAGAGGCGCAAAAAACAATTGGAAAAATGGGATGGAAGATATATGGTTCGCAGTAAAAAATCCTGACAATTATTTCTTCAACTTGGAAGCAGTAAAAATCAGAAGACGAGTACTCGCACCATATAAGGAAAACGGCAAACCAAAAGACTGGGAAGAGTCGGACAACGGAAATTTCAGACTTACCTGTCCTTCTAACTTCTGGGACGACATCAGCATTCCTTTTTGGTCTATGCCAGAAAATACTGACCACCCGACACAAAAACCAGAAAAGCTATACGCCAAGCTTATTCTCGCATCATCAAAGCCATACGATATGGTTTTCGACCCTTTCATGGGAAGCGGAACGGCTTGCGTGACTGCTAAAAAACTAGGCCGACACTTTTGCGGAATAGAAATAAATGAAGAATATTGCCTCTGGGCTCAAAAAAGACTAATGATGGCCGACGACAATAAGGCCATTCAGGGATACTCTGACGGCATATTCTGGGAAAGAAACTCACAAACAACCAAAAAATAGACTCACATGTCAGAAGCAAAAAGAGTGGCATCACGTGCACCACATAGCAAGATGAACTTCTCTCTACAGTATCCAGAAAATGAGGGAGGTATGAACGAACGCATCAAGAGACTGCACAAACAAAGTATCGAAACGGAGCCTACGCTCACTATCGAACGAGCACTCATAGAAACGGCGTTCTATAAGGAAAACTACGGCAAGATGCCTAACTGCATCCTCCGTGCACGAAATTTCTATGAGATTTGTAAAAAGAAAACTATCTACATAGGAAAAGACGAACTTATCGTCGGAGAAAGAGGACCAGTTCCAAAGGCTGTACCTACTTTCCCAGAACTTACATGCCATACCGTTGAGGACTTACACACGCTCGACAGCCGTGAGCTACAGCCTTACCACATCTCACAGGAAGATATCGACACTTACGAAAGAGAAGTCATACCTTACTGGCAGGGACGTACACAGAGAGAACGTATCTTCAACCATGTGAGCAAAGAATGGGAAGAAGCATACCACGCTGGAGTATTTACCGAATTCATGGAACAGCGCGCAGGAGGACATACATCTATGGACAGCAAAATGTACCACCGTGGACTTCTCGATTGTAAGGCGTTAATCAAGAAAACGCTTGACGAACTCGACTTCATAAATGACCCAGAAGCAACAGATAAGCAGATGGAACTGCAAGCTATGGACATAAGTTGCGACGCCGCAATTCTTTTAGCTGAACGTCATGCTGACCTGGCACACAAAATGGGCGAAGAGCTTAAAGCTAAATGTCAAGAGGCCAATTTGTCACAAGACGAAAAAGCTGCCATTCTACAGAGAATTGAAGAACTGAAGAAAATTGAAGATACTTGCCGATGGGTTCCTGCTCACGCTCCACGCGATATGCACGAAGCTATCCAAATGTATTGGTTCGTACATCTCGGAACAGTTACAGAACTCAATGGCTGGGACTGCATGAACCCTGGGCATATAGACCAACACCTCTACCCTTTCTATAAAAAAGGACTTGAGGACGGCACCCTTACTCGAGATAAAGCCAAAGAACTTATTTCTTGCTTCTGGATTAAGTTCAACAACCAACCAGCACCTCCAAAGGTAGGCGTTACGGCTCTCGAATCAGGAACATATAATGATTTCACAAATATCAATATTGGTGGAATCGACAAATATGGCAACGACGCCACAAATGAAATATCATATATAATACTTGAAGTACAAGAGGAACTCCACGAGCTACAGCCAGGACTATCTATCCACGTCAGCAAGGTAACTCCTGATGAATTCGTAATAGCCGGAGCTAAAGTCATCCGACAAGGACACGGATATCCTTCTTGCTTCAATCCTGACACCTACGTTCAAGAACTCGTCAACCAAGGTAAAAGCCTTGAAGACGCTCGCGAGGGAGGTACATCTGGATGTATAGAAGTGGGAGCCTTCGGTAAAGAGGCATATATTCTCACCGGATACCTCAATACTCCAAAGATTCTAGAGATTACTCTCAACAATGGACTCGACCCAGTTACTGGCAAGAAACTAGGACTGGAAACCGGCGATCCACGTACTTTCAAAACTTACGAAGAGCTTTACGACGCATACCACAAACAGATGGTATATTTCGTAAACATGAAATTGGCCGTTAACAATTATATTGAGCGTATGTTCTCTCTATATGCTCCAGCCACTTTCCTATCACTCTTCATCGACGACTGCATCACACGCGGAAAGGACTACTATTCCGGCGGAGCAAGATATAACACTCAATATATCCAGTGTACAGGACTCGGAACTATTACCGACTGTCTGTCAACTCTCAAGAAACATGTTTTTGAGGACCATAAATTCACTATGGACGAAATCCTCGACGCTGTGGCCCACAACTTTGAAGGAAACGAGAAAATGCGACAGTTCATCATCAACCGAACACCATTCTTCGGAAATGATGACGACTACGCCGACAGCATTGCCGTAAAGGTTTACGACGACCTCGTAAAGGCCATCAAGGGACATCCTAACACTCGAGGAGGATCAACAGAACTGAATATGCTCTCAACTACTTGCCATAACTATTTCGGCAGCGTATGCGGAGCAAGTTGCAACGGACGACTTGCTAAATTCGCCATCAGCGACGGCACGTCACCTGCACATGGAGCTGACACAAATGGACCTACTTCCGTGGTCAAGAGCCTCGGCAAACTCGACCAAACAAAGTCTGGAGGTACATTACTAAACGTAAGATTCGTACCACAACTTTTCAAACGCGATGAAGACCTCAAGAAAATCGTAAGTCTCATACGTACTTACTTCAACCTCGGTGGACACCACATACAGTTCAACGTGGTAGATACCGCCACTCTGCTTGAAGCACAGACTCATCCAGACGAATACAAGGACCTCTTGGTACGTGTAGCTGGATACTCAGACTACTTCAACGACATGACGGCACAACTCCAAAACGAGATTATCGCACGTACGGAAAATGAAGAATTTTAACTAAGAAAATAAAGACTATATGGCAAGCTTTTGGACAAAAAAGGATGACGAGCAAAAACTCGATGAGAAGACGGCTAATCCTTTTGCTGAACTCATAGGACATGGAAATATGAATTTCCCTGACCCTAATAATAAAAAGGAGGAACCAGAGGAAAAAACGGACTATGAGAAGCATTGTCAACAAGAACTTGACAATATGCTCGAAAATATGGAAGATCGATGTTTCGGAGATATGGCTGAAGGCCAGTTCGTACGTTCACATTGACAACATAAATTCCCATCAAAAGCGCTCTGCCTTTATATACTTTGAGTGCCCTCAAGAAGCTTTTGTCAACTTCTGGAGGGCACTTCATTTTGAAACTTACTATTTTTATTCTTTTATTATCGTCATGCCAAGCATTTTGTAATAAAAAAATAATACGTGACGATAAAATTATTTTCCGTCCATTAAGGCATGATTATTCTACAACAAAATCATTCAGTCTTTTTTACGAATAACCATTTATGGCAAGTTCTGCCAATAATCAACCCACTTTTTCAAACTTATATCCAAGAGTCTTAAGCTCGATGGCAGCGCCAATAAGATAAAGCACCTTAACGCTTCTGACATAAACATAGAATGCCATAGGACTCTGCGGTTCAATCTGCTCATGTCTAATCTTTCCTACAACCTGATGCGCACAATCCTGAACAATCCTTTCCATACGGTCAAAATCATCACCCTCAAGCCCCAATATTTCGCCTCGCACCACTTCATCCATATAGTCAAATCCCCTCTTGTTACGCAAGTATTCATACAGATTAGGCACCTTAGAATAAATGCTCCAGTCATCGTCCCAGAAACGCGCTACAGCCATTCCGAGATACATAGCCCATCCAAGAGCCACAGTAGGATAATTGACTATTTCCTTCATGGCATCCGTAATATACGATTGTGCCAATTCATCCCACTTTTCAGATATGTCAGGACTCTCTAAAAGCTGCTTATCCAAAAGCTCCATAGACGTCAGCATTCGAAGCAAATGCTCCTTTAGCTGTTGTTCATAATTATCAAGATATTCTTGCTGTTCCATATATAAATAAAATCACTTAAAGCGATATTTCCTAAATTCCTTTTTTTGTTTGAAAAGCTCACGTTCAAGGTCTACATAATGCTTTATAAACTTGGCTATCCTACCATTTTTCACATTATCCGTGGCCATATTATATGTAGCCTCTCTGTGTCCAAAGTGCCTGATAATATAATACACACAGCCTTCCTCATCATTATGCTTTTTAAGATACTCTCTTGCTAAGGTATCCAACTCTTCATCATACTTTTTATAAAGAGACAAGTAATCTCGCAGAATCTTTTCCTTAACCTTAGAATCTGTATTTTTATTATATAATGAATCGGCCTTAACCTTTGCCTCATACATCTTCTGCTGAATAGGCGTACAGACATCATCTATGCCACCCCATTCTCGATAGAAACCAGATCCATGGATAGAATACACGCCATCTTTTACCATGAGTTCAGCCTTGTCGCCAGGCACTAAGAGCATCTCCATATACTTGCGAGAACGAGTTCCGTCGCCATATACGGCTCTCAGATAAGCTTGACAAGGCTTATCAAGTTTAACTTTATATTTGAAACGACGATTCTTTACCTCCACAGAATCCGTCGGTTCATCAGGACATAGGCCTATCGAATCATTTATGTAAATGTAATAAGACGAGTCACGAAGTCCTTCCACAAGCCTCCCTTCTAACTTAAATGTACCTTGCCCCCACATAGCCAAAGGACATCCAAAAGCCATAAAGGTCACAAGTAGATATAAGAAAAAGCCATTCTTATAATGACAAAAGTTAAATGATATTTTTCTCATAGAGTATAACTATTTAAGTTTCGGAACTTGTCAGAAAGACCATACAAAGTCTACCTTTCAAGTAAGTGCGCGGCCTTATCATAAGTCATTCCGACGAAATTGTCTATGACGTAGTCGCATCTGTCCTGTATGGCCTCACGAGAATTATAAGTTGCAAGTCCCACAGTGAAAATGCCTGCAGATGTGCCGGCTTGAAGTCCAGTAAAAGCATCTTCAAAAACCAAACACTCGTCAAGGGCTGCATCAAACACACGAGCTCCTAACAGATAACAATCAGGATTAGGCTTAGAAGCAGCAAAATCTTCAGAAGTGAGCACACGGTCAAAAAGAGTGTTGAACTCAGGCATCTGACGAGCCACACAGTTCATCTTCTTCATATTACTACTAGTTACGACAGCACATTTTATGCCATGGCTTCTCAAGTCGTCCAGAAAATCACGAGCTCCATCAATGAACTCATAGCGCATTTGCGCCTCATACTCATCAAGTTCCTCACACACCTTCTTCTGCACATTCTCATCCGGAAAATAACGTTCCATGATCTGTTTCAACGTTGTACCCTTTATAACCTGCGCAAGGTCTGGAATGTCTGGGCGATATTTTTTGCCAATTGCACTCCATATTACTGTATATTGCCCCTCAGTATCAAATAAAGTCCCATCGAGATCGAAGAGACACGCTTTAAGCTTTCCCATAGTTATCCTAAATGTTTAATCAAAAAATCTTTTTAATCAATAACGTCCAATATCATGTTCGACCCTATTTTGGACGTGTTTGCCCATTACCTTTGATAATCCACTTATACGTGGTAATCTCTTCAAGAGCCATAGGTCCACGAGCATGTAATTTCTGTGTTGAAATACCAATTTCCGCACCTAAGCCGAACTGAGCACCATCCGTAAACGAAGTTGGAGCGTTATGGTAGACACAAGCAGCATCAACCTTCTTGAGGAAAATGTCAGCAGACTCAGCATTCTCTGTGATAATACATTCACTATGTCCACTACCATTTTTACGTATATGAGCTATTGCCTCTTCAATACAGGAAACAGTCTTTATAGCCATAGTATATGCTTGAAATTCCGTTCCGTAACTCTCTTCAGTCGAAGGCTTGAGCAAATCAGCAGGATATTCGCCCTGTAAAGCAGCAAGAGCAGGAGCGTCGGCATAAATCAAGACATTACTATCCTGCAAAGGCTTACATATCTTTGGCAAGTCTACCAAACGATCCTCATGAATAATAGTGCAATCAAGGGCATTACATACGCTTACCCTCCTTGTCTTGGCATTATTGATAATTTTAGCCCCCTTATCAGCATCGCCATACTTGTCAAAATAAGCATGACAAACACCTGCACCGGTCTCAATTACTGGCACACTCGCCTCCTGACGCACAAAAGTGATAAGACGTTTGCTGCCACGAGGAATGACCAAATCAACATATCCATTTGCATGAAGCAATTCAGCCGTAGCTTCATGTGTAGCTGGTAATAGTTCTATGATATTTTCGTTTATACCATACTCTCTCAACACTCCCTTTATAATCGCCACAATAGTACGATTACTATCATCGGCATCCTTACCACCCTTCAGGATGCAAGCGTTACCTGACTTTAGACATAAGGCAAACACGTCAAAAGTAACATTTGGACGCGCTTCATATACTATTCCTATCACGCCAAAAGGCACACTCACCCTTGTCAAGTCAAGCCCATTTGGTAAAACGTGATGTTTTAGAACCCTGCCGAGCGGAGAATTCAAAGTCGCCACCTTACGCGTGTCGGCTGCAATACCCTCAATTCGCTCCCGTGTGAGCTTTAGACGGTCATACATCGGATTTTCAGGGTCCATACGACTCAAATCCTTAGCATTTGCTTCAATAATAGACTCTGTTTGAGCTATTGCAGCATCAGCAACGGCGTTCAAAATAGTATTTATGGTGTCACCGTCAAGGACTGAAAGTTCTATACTCGCGTCCTTAACCTTTTGGAATGTATCTTGTAAAGTCATTTTAGGATGTAATTTTCAATTCATTGCAAAGTTAGTCATTTTTACGTAAACCATCACATTTAGCCCAAGAAAACTATTTATGACAGGACGAAAAAAGGGTAAAAAATATCCACATACGGATTTATTCTCCACTCCCCCCCCTTACTTATTATTAACGTGAGTTCGACGAATTTTAATTGTTTGTAAATTTGGTAATTACCGAAAGCAAAGTTACAGAAATTTTCTTTATGGCAAATGAGTTCTGCAAGTTACTTAACCGTATGATGGCAAAATATTCCAAGATGATGCTAATAAACCTCTCAAACGCAAATACCTTGGGACTCGGCCATGTCGGATGCTGATGTTATGGTTATCATGATTCTATTCAATAGCTCCGGCTACAGAACTCTTTTCTAAACAAATTCGTCTGGCTCAGTTAATTTTATCAATTTGTCAGCAGAGCTTCGAAAATCCACTTTCTTTTTGTTAGTTGAGGAGACACGAAATAATTACGAAGGACACACGAAGGTGAAACGAAGGTAATACGAAGGGTGCACGAACTGACATATTGCC
>JAILIJ010000221.1 GCA_024695315.1 Bacteroidaceae bacterium | reverse complement strand
TATATTCGTTCATTATTGTAAATGTATTTAGTTCCCTGAAGAATTATTTTTCTTTGCTCTTACCAGTTCTATGGCTTCTTTTCCTGTGATGTGTTCTATCTCGAAACTTATCATACACATGTGTGTGAAGTCTTTGTCTATTTCATGTTGCAAAGCCTCCTCTCTGCCTGGGCTGTAACGTTCTGATAGCAGTCGGATAGTTCTCATCTTTTCTGCCTCGTCGTCTATGATATGTATTTTTCCAAAACAGATGACGCTTCGGAAGTATGTTGTGAACTGTTCGGGTTGTATGTCGTCGGCGTCGATAATGGTAAATGATGCTTTGTCGCAGTTGCGTATGGCGTCAATCTTATGACCATTTTTTGCGGAATGGAAATATAGCTTTCCGTCGGCATAGACGTAGCTGATGGGTACTCCGTAAGGGTAGCCGTCGTCTCCTATAAGCGATAGCACGCCTGATGTGGCACGTTGTAGTATATCGAGTGTGTCGGATTCTGATAGCTGTTGGCGAATGCGTCGCATGGATCTAAATTCCTTCATTGTTCTTCCTTCTTTTTGTTTCCTTTGATAGCATTTTTAATCTTTTTATATCCCTCTACGCCTACAATGGTGAGTCCACCGTATTGGCATGTTTTGGCCATTCCGAATAGTACGGTCCAAAGTACGACTTTGGCTTCTGCCGATAGGTATTCTGACGGGATGAATGCTTGTGCAAATGATAGTATGTAAAAGCACACACACATGATAAGTACAATCACTCCTGTTCGGAATGATAGGCTTTGTAGCCATGTTTTTATTTGGATAAGTATTTTTTTCATTTTTTTTGTTTGTGAGCTGTTATGATTGTGTAGCTGAATGAATTGATGGTTATGACAATCTTGTCTTTTGTGCAATACCAATTTTTTCCACGTCTGTAGATGCTACTTTCTTTATCGGAGATGATGGCTTTGCAGTATGCTACGGCGTCACGGTCTCCGAGTTTTAGATTTCTTTTTATTCTTTCTGCTCCCAGTGTTGTAGTGTGAATTTTATTGATGTTGCTTTGTAGGTCGTCTTTTCCCTCCATTTTTTGTCGTGATGTAAAAAAGTTGTTTGCTATGTTGCTGCATTATGTATTTGTAGGGCATCAACGTGGCTGGCAAAAGTACGAAAATATTATTAGAAATGTGTGTTTTTGGGGAGATATTTGTTCAAGAGATGGTTGAATTGTGGTGTGAGGCTGGGGGAAGTGAAATGAATATGTTTGTTTGATATGTATAAATTGATTTGTTTGTCATGTTTTTTGCGTGTATGTTTATGTGTTTAGTATGTATAAAATTGTCATTTATTAGAACGAGGTATTTATCTTATGATGTATGTCGTTTTCTGATTTTTTGTGTTTTATACGTTAGGGCATAGTTATTTACCCCACCTCCTTCGGCAACGCTTCGTATTACCTTCGTAATTCCTTCGTATCGATTACGAATTTCTTCTTGTGATGAAAATTAAATTTTCGGTACGGAAAATCTCTCTCCATCTTCTGAGGTAATCGGACGTTACGCATTGCCGTCAGATGAATAAACAAATATAGTATATTTTTTGTCGATTTGCAAGTGTTTGATTTATGAGAATGAAAGATTTAAGAAAGTTTAACTCTTAAAGTGTAAGTGCATGATAAAATTGTATAAGTGTTTCATCTCATGTCCTTTTTTTTGCTTTTTTCTCGTTTTGTTTTGTGATATGAAAAAAGCAACTGTGGAGTAATAAAGGGGTAAAGACACGAATGAGTATTTTGCGGAATAATTATCTTAATAGGTATAGTTTTTTAACAAAAATTGTATTCCATTTTAACTATTCTCTAAGAACTTATAAAAACTTAAATTTTTCAAAAAAACGAGTGGCAATATTTAGTTGCCACTCGAAATGTGTGATTTTATTTATTTAATGTTGGAAAATACCATTAATTTTTAGTCATAGTTGCTATATAGCGGTATGCTTTACCACTATTGAAAGTTTTGCTAGAAGCTGTTGTTGAGTAGACTGATTGGTCACTTGATGTTACTTGAATTGTCACTTCACCTGTAGTTGTTGGAGCTACGAGCATATAAAGTGTAACAACTTCATTTTCTGACGCAGTCACGTTTGACAAATTAAGAGTATATGAGGAACTTGAGGCTGTTGCAGTAATTGCTCCAGTTTGTGCATTAAATGTACCAGCAGTTGTAAATACGTTAGAGTTATTGTCATTTGATATTGTTAAACTCTGTAAAGTTGCAGCTTCAGGCATAGTTAGCTGGAATTGGATGACAGAACATAATTGGTTCATAATTATATCTATATCCCATTCATCTTCTATTTTTGTTGCTATGGCTCCAGAACTCCACATGTAGTCATAATTACTTAAGTTAGAGAGTGTTCCGTCTTGACCGGAAATGTTGAATGGAATATCTGTATACGAAGAAGAACTTGTGAGTTTACCGTTATATGGATAATATGCTATGTACGTTTCACCATCCACGGCATCAAAGCCAATTTCATCAAATATTAATGTATGTTGGAGTGAATTTTTTCCACTAGTATTACCATTTGTAAGTGGGAATGACATCTGATCATTTCCTGTAGATTCAGGGAATATGCCAAGAACATCAGAACTTGTATCCCAACTGAAGTCGATTCCAGAACTTGCAAGAGTATAGCTTGTACGTGTGCCGTCCTCAAAAGTAAATGCTTGTTTTGAAACTGTGATTGAAGGTTTATCTATATCTACTGGATTGTTTATGTCTTCGTCTGACGAACAGCCAACAAGGGCTGCAGCTGCCATAACTGGCAAAATATACTTATAAATATTCATAATGTAAAAAGATTAATGGTTAGAATTTAATTGCAATTCTCTCTTTGGCACTTACGGTCTGAGTAGGTGTGGCTACTTCTTCAAATTCAAACCCATGACCAGTCACTTTTGTACTACCTGCGAGTATTGTTGTTCGAATTTTGGAATTTTGTACTCTGACCTCTGGCGCAGAATACGATGAGTTTTTTTTCATAATGTGTAAAATTAAAAGTTGATTAAAAATGGTTTTTATCTCAATATTTTGAATAAGCAATCCCCAAATCGATTGACTTAAATATATTATGCTTATTGTTTCTTTTAACAATTATTGTGTGCAAACATAATAGAAATTGTTTCGATATACAATTTTTTTGTTAATTTTTTGTAAAAAAATAAAAGTTTTTTCTTCTTTTTAAGAAAATTTGGTAGGGTGGCAAGGTAATTTGGTCGATATTATGTCGCTACCGCAACAGGTTTCTCATTAAGAATATATGATGTTATAATCGCCATAACTTGATGAGTCCAAAATTTGG
This sequence comes from Bacteroidaceae bacterium, assembly GCA_024695315.1. GTDB lineage: Bacteria > Bacteroidota > Bacteroidia > Bacteroidales > Bacteroidaceae > Minthosoma. The sequence continues at coordinate 1,289 of JAILIJ010000221.1, read as the reverse complement.
ACACGAAAATGTCTAAAATTTGGACACGGATAAAATATTGCTTGCTCAAATAGTATGACTTAGGTTGCATTTTGATATTTTTGCAAAAAATAAATGAGAACAATATTATGAAGATTAGACAGAAATGTATTTTATGTGGTTTTATTTGCGCATTATGTCTTGCTGGTTGTAAGAGTTCTAAGGAGCAACTTGTGGGAACTGTTGGTGAGCCTGTAGACATAGGACTTAGCGTTTTGTGGGCTGACCATAATCTTGGGGCTACAAATGAATATGAGGCTGGTAAGTTTCTTATTCTTAATACAAAGGGAAAGAAAACTAAGGTGGTTGATACGGCGAGAAAGATGTGGGATGGCAACTGGCAGATGCCTACGGCCGAGCATCTTAATGAGCTGATGGAGGAGTGTCGTTGGGTATATGATAAGGAGAAAAAGGGGTATCATATATATGGACCTAATGGAAAGAGTATTTTTATGCTTAGATACTCAGATGATATGTGTACTGAAACTGTAGATTATTGGTCGTCAGATAATTGGGTAAATAGTGTTACGAACGAGAAAAGTCCGTATATTACTTTTATGTATTTCAATTACGCGAGACCTTATCTTAGTTATTCCGACGTCTTGGATAGTGATTCTTCTGACTATTATGTCCCAAAGATTATCAGACCTGTAATAAGGAAAAAGAATTTCAGAAAGGAGGATGTTATCGTTGATTCTTTGGAAATGGCGCTTAGACGTGAGTCCGAAGAGGTGCAGATTCAGGTTGCTACGGTTCGTGCGGAGGCCCAAAATAGGAATGAGTCCGACAATTTGATGGTTGAGAAGAATAGGATTAGGAGTAAGGGAGAACCTGTCGTTTATAACCTTGATTCTAAAATGGTTATTCCTTTTAAGAAAACTGAATTTGACAAGTTGAATTATGTTAAGTATAGTGTTGTGGAGTTGTCGGATGATGACCTCGTTTTGTCAAATTCAAATGATGTTATTTCCTTGCGTTTTAAGGGCCTTTTGGCTTTTAATATCCTTGCAGAATCTTGTGACAGTACTAATGCAACCTATAGTATTTGTTATAATAAGGCTGATGAGAACAAAATTGTTTTTGAATGTCTAAATCAAAAAAAAGAGACATGGAGCCATGCTTATTATGCAGAAAAAGATGATGTGACATGCCTGGAATTGAAGAGAGTAAGTGGAAAAACTAGACTAAAGAAGATTGTCGTATACCATAGTTTAGCTGTTTCTGTAGACTAGAATTCCTTTTTATCTGTATAAAAAGAATTCCGAGAGTAT
>JAILIJ010000184.1 GCA_024695315.1 Bacteroidaceae bacterium | reverse complement strand
GGTCCATTACGATTAGTTCGGTTCTATTATTATTTAGTATTACAAGCGTTCTAATTGATTTCATCGGGAAAAATACATATTCTCATGAATAATCAAAATGTTTCCTACCTTTTAAAATAGACTTCATTGTGTCAGTTCGTGTCCCCTTCGAATGACCTTCGTATTACCTTCGGAACTCCTTCGTAACTATTTCGTGCATTCACAACTAACAAAATGAAAGTGGATTTAGAAAGGTCGACTAACAATTTGCTATAATGCAGAAACATCCTACAACCATTATTCCTAACAATTATAGTGTTAAATCATCGTTCAATTGGTCATTTGAACGTCAATTTAATGCAACTTTAATTGATAACAACTATAAAAACGAAAAGCAGTATTAAACTGTTTGCAGATAATAATACCATATATATGTTATAGACAATGCCAACTAAAAGGTATTTCCTGTTTTTTGAAATGTCTATACCTTTGCAGCGTGAAAATGAAATTCAAAGAAGTTTACAAACAAATTAAAATTTCAAAATGATGAGAAAAATTTATTATTTGCCAATAACTGTTTTGTTTGCAGTTTTTACATCATGCAGCAGTAATGATGATGACGTTAATTTTTTGGATGGTACAGGAATAACTATAACTGATGATGTAGAATGTTGCTCGGCAGAAGAGGCTTATGCTACATACACATTTCTTCAGAAATATAAGGAAGTTCCGGAGTTAAGTAAAATAACAGATGATGGAAAATATAAAGTTACAGCCTATACTACAAGTGGAACCTTGCATAAGGGATATAATGATATATTTTTTGTAGGTACAAAAGTTGCAACGGGTAATTATGTGAAAAGTATTAGTATTCGTAATTTCCTGCCTCTTATGCACATGAAGGCTTCTGACATGTATCATAGTACACCTACATCTTCAAATATAAATGTGTTTGACTATTCAATTCTTCCGGTCCAAAAGGGATGGGTCTCTTTTGTCATGAATACTTCATCTGCAGGCGATTGGAATATATCTTACGATGCTTCGATAGTTTCAAATGAATTATCTGTGTCATCAAAAGTAAATGTAGATAAGTTGTTAGATGGACAAGACTGGATTAAGTCGTTTAAGGTAGGAGACAATACATATCATATATCTCTTATAAATCCAGATGAATGGTCAACTGGTACTAATAGCATTCTGGCTTATATAACAAAAAAATCAGCTAATATAAAGGAGCCTTGGACTATAGCAGATGAAGTATATACTGTAGAAATTGTACCAACTATGCCTGATATGGGAAATCACTCGTCTCCTGGTAATGAATCACTTGTTAAACAGAATGATAAAAAGTATAAGGGTACGATAAATTTAACTATGACAGGTTTATGGAGAATACATCTTACCATCAAGGATTCTGACGGTAACGTGGTTGCTGGAGGTGATAATCTAAGTGATGGGTATAGTTCACTTTATTTTGATGTAACAATATAATGATGATTGGATCAATACTATTTTCAATAATTCCTTTGTTTGAATTAGAACTTAAGGATACTGTTTCTAACAAAAATCTTGATGAAATTGTAATTGTTTCACATGATAATGATAATCTAAAGCGCTCAGCCAAAGGTATGACAGCGAGCATAGAGGAACATTTGGCAGAACTTCCACATGTAAATTTGATTCGTAGGGGGTCGTATGCTTTGGAGCCAGTAGTTAATAATATGTCGCAGGAACGCCTTTCAACAACTATTGATGGCATGAAAATATTCTATGCATGTACGGACAAAATGGACCCAGTAACATCCTATGTAGAGAGCGGTAATCTGCAAAGTATAAGTTTGAATTCAGGATTGGAAGCTAACCCACAAGCAACAGGAAATATTGGAGGTAGTATTGATTTGAAACTTAGAAAGGTTGGTTTTGATGCATACAATCGTCTAAATGTCAATCTTAATGCAGGCCATGAGTTTAATGGTAATCTTCATGTTTATGGAGTTGATGCGGCATATTCTTTGCATGATTTTTATTCTAATGCTGGCTTCTTTTTAAGAAAGGCTGATGATTATGATGCTGGAGGCCATAAGACTATAGAATTTTCACAATTCAAAAAAATTAATGCCTTTGCAAATCTTGGATACAGATTGAAAGAAAATGATATAATTGAAAGTACATTTATTTTTGACAAGGCGTCAGACGTTGGTTATCCAGCATTAAATATGGATGTGTCAGAAGCTAAGGCTATTATTACATCTTTGTCTTATAATCATTTGTATAATGAGGCTTTTTTCAAGTCGTGGATGACAAAGATATATTACAATAAAATAATTCATATTATGGATGATACAAAGCGTCCTAATGTTGTTATTCACATGGATATGCCTGGTAGCAGCTGGACTAGCGGACTGTTTAGTACATTAGATTTTAAGAAAAATAAGCATGATGGATATGTTAATTATGATATTTATTATAACCGGCTCTTTGCAGATATGACTATGTATCCAAACGAGAGTTTTAAGATGTATATGGTGACATGGCCTGATGTTGGAACATTAAATTCGGGTGTGGCTCTAAATGATAATATGAAGATTTCGCAAAATCAACAGTTAAGATTTAATGGAAAAATATCGTATCAGTCACAAATAATAAATGATAAAGAGGGATTTAAGGCATTGAAGGTATTTTTCCCAGCCATGACAGATAAAAACTTTCAAGTTGTAGGACGAGCATCTGTGAATTATGTCTTACAAGCAAATAAAGCATTTGAGTTTAGTATTGGAACTGGGTGGGGAAGTAGGGCACCGACAGTTACAGAAGCTTATGGATATTATCTAAATAATACTTTTGATCAATATGATTACATAGGCAACCCAAAACTGAAGAATGAGTCTGCGACAGAAATTAAAGCATATATGACTTGGAAACCATATATTCACTCTGGGTGGAATTTATCCGTAAAATTGGATGCCAATTCTTTCTTTTTTAGAAATTACATAGTAGGACAATTAGAATCGCGTTTGTCTGCCATGACTATTGGAGCTGAGGGCGTGAAGGTATATGGGAATCTCAAATCGGCTTCTATAAGAAATTATAACCTAGATGTGGATGTTTTATTTCCGAGTATAGGTAATGATAAAGAACTTGTGTTTAGATGGACTGGAAGAGCTTGCTATAGTATTGGTAAAGATAATGTGGGAGACTATTTGCCATTAATTTCTCCTTTTGATTATTCTTCAAACTTACGTATGGATGTGGAACGTTTTTCGATGAATTTTGGAGTGAAAGGAAATGCACGACAAATTCATTATGCAGATAAATATGGAGAAACAGAAACTCTTGCTTATACCATCTTTGATATTAGTGCACAATATCATACATCTATTTCAAAAGCAAGAATTGTATTTCGTTCTGGAATTGAAAATTTGTTTGATAAGGAATATTCTACATATTCAGATTGGAATAAAATACCCCAGAAAGGACGTAACTTTTATATAAATATGATGGCTTCATTTTAACACAAATACAACTATTAACACAAATACAATACACATAAAACACGATGTGTCAAAAGATGATAACTTTAGATGTTATTTCTTTTGGCACTTTTAGATGTATAAATTATATATTAACGTGAGTTCGACAAATTTGTTCAGAAAAGAGTCATCTGATTATTAGTGGTGTTGATGATATTGATAGCTGGTTTCTTTGGAAAGTAACAGTAAGTTGCGATGCCAGCAACTAGATTGACCGTAAAGTTTTGCAGGCTCTGATGTCTAGAGTGCTCTACTTGTAAGATGTTCTTCAACTCATCGTTAACGCCCCTTTTATTATATAAGCATTAAACAACTCTGTGTTTGAACACAAATTTTGTGCAGCGCTTGAGCTGTGTTTGAACGGTGCTCAAACACCGTTCAAATGGCGATTAAGCAA
>JAILIJ010000117.1 GCA_024695315.1 Bacteroidaceae bacterium | reverse complement strand
ACGGGTGCAAAGCTAATACTTTTCACTTTCTTAAGCAAAAAATATAAAAATAAAAGTTTAATAATTTTATTATTTTCAATAATGAAGTTTTTCTAATACGCCCAACAGCAAGTATGTTTATTTTATTGCTTAAACATACTTGCTGTTGGGTGTATTAGAAAAAAGTTCACTATTGAAAATAATAAAATTACTAAACTTTTATTTTTTATATTTTTTGCTTAAGAAAGTGAAAAGTATTAGCTTTGCACCCGTTTTACTAAAAATAACTTAACGAAAATGAAAAAGAAATTATTTGCAATCGTGTTGTCAGTATTGTCACTAACAGTAAATGCCCAAGACATGAAAAATGAACTTTTTGTGAATGGATCGCAATCTGCATTGTGCGCACATACATTAACAAATGAAACAAACAGCGCTGATTTTAATTTTGAAAAATTAAAGGTTCTTGGTTTTGCACTTGGTTATAATCGTATTATTGGCATTTCTGAGACTATGCCTTTACAATTGGTTGTAGGTGCCAAATTAAAGTATGAATTTGATAACCAAGATAATTTTAATTTGACGACCTATGGTGAAGGATCAATTTTCCGTTGTTATATTCCTACAAGTGTTAAAATGGCTTTCTCTTTGAGTGACAAGTTTGCTATTGAGCCTTATGTTGGATTTAATGCTTCTCTTACTTCAAACAACACAGGTTATGGAGGCAACAAATTGAATATTGGATGGCAATGTGGTCTCGATATTTGTGTTAATAAGTTTGTCGTAGGTGTTGAATATCTGAATGACATCTTCAGGTACAGAAATGTTAATTTGATGTTAGGCGAAAAAAAGAGTGCTTATTGGTCTGGTTTGGACGTAAAACTTGGCTACAGATTTTAATTAATAATTAACTTTCTTAACCTTTATACGAAGGTAATAGACAATATAATATTTAATAATTCAATTAGTAAAACAAAACGAGCATTTGTATCCTTTTATGGAAGGCAAATGCTCGTTCTTTTATATCGGATTTGTATGGGTAAAAGTGTATACTTTAAGCGTGTCGCACATTGCCCACTTTCCTTTCTTCGCTTATCCTTTTAGTACTGTTCGTTCTCGTTAGGGAAAGTTCCATCTTTGACTGCGCGAACATAGTCGCCAACGCCATCTGTTATAGCTGTATAAACATCAGCAAAATGACGAAGGAACTTAGGCTTGAAACCTTTGTTCATACCTAACATATCCTGACCTACGAGGACTTGACCGTCACATCCGTTTCCGGCTCCTATGCCTATAGTAGGAATGGATAGGGCAGCTGTAACTTTATTGGCAAGTGCAGCTGGAATTTTTTCGAGAACAACAGCACAGCATCCCGCCTCTTCCAGAAGTTTTGCGTCGTTCATCAGCTTGTTTGCTTCGGCCTCTTCCTTTGCTCTAAGACCAAAACCGCCAAACTTAAACACGCTTTGAGGGGTGAGTCCAAGGTGACCACATACAGGAATACCAGCATTTATAATTCCGCGTACCGTATCAATAATTTCTAATCCTCCTTCAAGTTTCAAGCAGTCTACACCTGTCTCTTGCATAATGCGAACGGCATTCTTTATACCTTCTTCTCGGCTTACTTGATATGTGCCAAATGGCATGTCGCAGATAACGAAAGCACGCTTAGCGCCACGAGCCACACTACGTGCATGATAAATCATCTGGTCTATGGTTATTGGAAGAGTTGTGTCGTTTCCTGCCATTACGTTGCTTGCAGAATCACCAATAAGAATTGAGTCAACACCTGCTGCATCAACAATCTGGGCCATAGTATAGTCATAAGATGTAAGCATGGCAATCTTCTTGCCTTGAGCTTTCATCTGGGTAAATCTTGTAGAAGTAATTTTCTTCTCGTCTTCGATTAAATATCCTGCCATTGTTCAATTATTTTTATTTATGACGGACAAAACTGATTAGGCCGTCACGACGTTTTTTGTTATTCTTGCTGCAAAGTTACAAATAATTTTCTTATGTTGTTACTTGTCGTAGAAAGTGTCATTTCCCAAAATCTTTGTTTTTGCTTGTGAGTGTTGATTTTATGTTATATATTTGCTTCCGTATTTTTATGTTACGGATGTAATTCTATAGATTTCTAACACTTTTAATAAAAGATAATATTATGAAAATAGCCATATTAGATGATAGACGTTTGTTTGAGGAACGTCTTGAAAGAATATTAGAAGAAATAACAGATGTAAAAATATTGAAAGGAGATATTTCTGCCAACGTATGTGAGATGTTAGAGAAGGAGCAAATGTTGGATTTACTTGTACTTGACATTAATACACATAATAATGAAACTGTAGAGTGCGTTAAGAAATGTCACACAGAATATCCCAATATGAGGATACTAATGGTTGCTGGTTTTCTTGATTCGCATTTTATTCGACAATCTGTAACGAGTGGGGTGCATGGTTTTATTCTCAGGACTATATCAGACGAGCAGTTACGTGAATGCTTGAAAAATTTGAAAATAGGGAAACGATATATTTGTCAAGAGGCTTTAGATGAATTGCACAGAACAACCCAGATGGAACAGTTAAAACTTACTCGTCGTGAAACGGAAGTCCTCCGTTTTATCGTTGATGGGTTAAGTATAAAAATGATAGCTGACCGCCTTAATCTGAGTTTTGAAACTGTACATAGTTATTCTAAGTCTATAAAGATGAAACTTGGCGTAAAAAATACCGCTGCTCTTGTGCGTGTAGCGTTAGAACAGCGGCTGATCGAAATGTAACTTATTGAGAAATAGTATTTATATTTTATATAAAATCTTACTATTTCTATTTTATATAATTATTATTCTATACTAGTTTCATTTTTTGTTGTTTCGGCACCTATACTTTCAAAGTATGATTTAATTTGGCTCTTCGTGTAGCCGTTGTATTCCTCTGGAGCATAGGTGTATATGATTGTCTTGTTGCTAAGTTTATATTTTGTTATTTCAGAGTCATCTATATTATCGATGATAGTTTGCCATGCCTCTTGTGCCTTTTTTACATTTTCGTAGGTTGTCTCAGAAACAAGAGAAGAACATGTTTCTTCTGAGAATGTTGCTGTGATTACTTTTTTGTATACATTTTTAACAAGAATTGTGAGTACAGTCTGATTTTCATTCTCAACAACTTGGTAACCTGTATCTGTGAGTTCTGTTTGAATTTCTTCTATTTCTTCTTCATCATCATCATCAAATGAGCAAGATGTGAATGATACGGTACTCACTAAGAGCGCTGCTATCAATAATAAATATTTTTTCATGTCTTTTGATTTTTGGATTTATATACTATTTTCTCTTTATGGATGTGGAAAGTACGCTTCGACAATTTGTCGAAGAGTAATATTAATTTGAGAAAAATCAGAATTTCCATTTCTGATATTCTTGTTCTTTAAATATACATTTTGGGCTGTCTTTTTTCATATTCTATATATATTATGCTGTTATACGTGTTGAAAATTTAGTTATCTTTATATCGCAAAGGTATTAGTTTTGAATTTATAGTGCAATACCCCAAATGGGGGATGTTGCGTTTTTTTACAAATATAGGCTTTATTTTTCTTTTACATTTTTTGTATAATCTAATTCATAATTAGGTGTAAAAATGTATTTAAATTACTTATATTGTGTTTGTAAAAGTATAAATAC
>JAILIJ010000113.1 GCA_024695315.1 Bacteroidaceae bacterium | reverse complement strand
GCAGAGATGTTATCAAGATAGGTGATGATTTGAGCTTCTGGAATGCAAGGGAGTACAGGACTTCCGTATTCCATCTCGCCATGATGAGCAAGTACGCAGTGGATTATGAAGTTTATCTCTCGTTTTTCTATGCCAGCCTCGCGGAGAATACCGTTAAGATAGTTTGCCGACATGTATATGTGCCCAAGCAGGTACATGTTTTCAGTAGGCTCTCCGTCTTGGGTATATTCGCAAAGTTTGCCCCAGTCGTGGAAGAGGATACCGATTATGATACGTTCTATCTTGATATCATCTGGGTATGGATAGCAAGGGAAGAGACCTTCGAGCATGTGCAGCATCTGGTGGGTGTGATTGAGAAGTCCCCCAGGAAATGCGTGGTGTACGCTTGTGGCAGCAGGATAAAGGGCATATTTAGGGAAAAGCTCGTCAGAATACTTCTTAATAATGTCTATGAGCTTAGAATCTGTACAGTAGCTTAATAGTTTGTCGAATGTAGCGTCCCAAACCTCACGTTTGATAGGACGAGGAATGAGAGGGTAGAGTGGATGGGCTTCTGTAGGCATGGTGCCAGCCACCATATCCATCTTTCTTGCAGACTTCTTGCCTTGGTCGTCTTTAATTGACATGAAATTGACGAGTTGTCCGACTTTAGGAGGATCATTCTTGGCCACATCCCATACGCATAATTGTTCGTTGCCGTTAAGGTTGGCAATTTTCATATTTACATACGGAGCTCCTGTGCGAGCTATGCAGTCTTGACGAGAAAGTACTATGTATTCCATACTAATAAGCTTTTCTTTGTTTCATTATACTGCAAAAATACACTTTTATTCGTTAAACAAAGTGAAAAGTGCTGAAAAAAGTAAAACATTAATTATCTTTGCCACAAATATTAAAGACGACACTATATGTCGTATTGTCAGTTGGCACCAAATTTGTTTGGTAGTGGATTGATAGTTATTAATTAGAAACAAAAAAATATTTATTATGGATTCATATGTTCGTGACTATTCATCGTCACATTCATCAGGTTTTTCATTTGCTGACGCTTATTCGTCACTTATGCGCAAGGTTTATCTGTGGATGACGCTTGCTCTTGTTCTTACAGGTCTTACTGCATATTATGTAGCAACAAGTCCTTCTATGATGTACACTATATTCTCTAATTCAATCCTGTTCTACGGATTGATGATTGCTGAGGTTGGTGTTGTTATTTGGCTTTCTGCTCGTTTGCATAAATTATCATTCGCTTCTGCAGCAGGACTCTTTACAGTTTATTCCGTATTGAACGGAGTAACGATGGCAGCTATCTTTGCGGCTTACACAATGACATCTATTGCCACAACATTCTTTGTAACAGCAGGAACATTTGGCGTGATGGCTTTCTTTGGAACTGTTACTAAGACAGATTTGTCAAAGATGGGTAAGATTCTCATGATGGGACTTATTGGTGTTATTATAGCTGCTGTTGTGAATATTTTCCTTGGCAACTCTATGCTTGAGCTCATTATCTCAGTTATTGGTGTAGTAATTTTTACGGGCCTTACAGCTTGGGATGCTCAGAAGATTAAGTCTATGATGATGGAATATGGAACTGAGGTAAATGAGATGACTCAGAAGCTCGCTGTTATTGGCGCTCTTTCACTCTACCTTGACTTCATCAACTTGTTCCTCTACCTTCTTCGTTTCTTAGGAAGTAGAAATGACTAATTGATTCCTTGTTACTACTTCTTTATGAGGTAGGATAAGATATAATTTTGGTGACTGAATTTAGACATCTTATTGTTTAAGTTCAGTCATTTTTTTATTATACAATACCCAAATATTGGAAAAGTTTCTTATGGGAAGTAAGGCCGATAAGTGTGGGATAATACCGAATCGTATATTATTAGGTTGTGTGGAAACTGAAAAGGGTAATGACCATAATCGACCATTACCCTTTTCTCTGTATTATGAAATTTGTTTATTATAAATATCTCTTGCGGTTAGGAAGCACATAGTCCATTTCAGCCTTGAGAACGTCGCCAACAACGTTAATTTCGAGGAATGAAGTCTGAGTGCCTTGTTTTCCACTACTGAGGTATGCGACCATGTCAGTCTCCTTGAGAACTCCGTCGTCCATAAGTTTACGGAGAGCAGCAAAGTAGTAAGCCTGACCATTAGCCTTCTCTGGCATGTAGATAGCCTCAATACCGTATGAGAGAGCGAGCTGGCGCATAGTCTTCTCCTTGTAGCAGATAGCGAGTACAGGGTACTTTCCGCGGAAGGCTGCAAGGTTG
>JAILIJ010000111.1 GCA_024695315.1 Bacteroidaceae bacterium | reverse complement strand
TCATGACGATATTGTTGACGAATAAGATGAAAGGCGTGGTAGACCATCTATAAACAAGGCTTACGGTAATAAAATAGCTGTTTTGGTAGGTGATTTTATTCTTGCTAACTCATTGATAAATGCCTCAAATACAGGTAATACTGAGCTTGTTAATATTGTTTCTGTGGCTGCTCAACGACTTGCTGCTGGCGAATTACTTCAATTAAGTAATGTTCAGAATAACGATTTCTCAGAACAAGTATATTTTGATATTATTTGTGGTAAGACGGCTGCTCTATTTGCCGCTTGTGGAGAGGGTGGAGCATTATCTGTTAATGCATCCAAAGCTGACATTCAAAATCTCAAGAGATTTGGGGAGTTAGTTGGAATATGTTTCCAAATACGTGATGATATTTTTGACTACTGCTCTGATTCTTCCATAGGAAAGCCAACTGGTAATGATATGAAAGAGGGAAAACTTACGCTTCCTGTTCTATATGCGTTAAATTCCACAAAGAATCAAACTATGGCTAATCTTGCTCGTAAGGTTAAAAGTGGAGATGTGAATGAAATAGAGATAGATACGCTCGTTAAGTTCACAAAAGAGATGAAGGGTATTGCTTATGCGGAGAAAGTTATGAATGAATATGCCGATCAGGCCAAACATTTACTTGAAATATATCCTGATTCTGACGTAAAAGAGTCATTAAAATCATATATTGACTTTGTTGTTGGACGTTCATTTTAGGGAATAAAAAAAAGACTATCTTTACGATAGTCTTTTTTGTTTTTAGAAGAACTTTATTTCCTTGTCTAAGATTTCGCTTAATAGCTTGTTAGCAACAGAACTTGTTCCTAATCTGAAATACTCGTTAGTTAGCCATTTTTCGCCGAGTATTTCTTTTACGATAGTGTAGTATGTAAGTACATCCTTAACAGTCTTCATACCACCAGCTGGTTTGAATCCTATTTGAATTCCTGTTTCGTCATAATACTCTTTTATAGCCTGGCACATTACGTATGCGGCCTCTGGAGTAGCAGCTGGTTCAAGTTTTCCTGTAGATGTCTTTATATAATCTGCTCCTGCATACATAGCAAGAATAGAAGCTTTCTTAATATTACTTGCAGATCCAAGGCTTCCAGTTTCAAGAATTACTTTAAGTTTTTTATCTCCGCATACAGACTTGATTTCTGAAATTTCATCGCACAATCCTTCGTAGTCTCCACTTAGGAATTTTCCTACAGACTGTACAATATCTATTTCTGTAGCACCATCTTTCAAAGCGAGAGCAACTTCTGCGATTTTAACTTCTGTAAAGCTCTGACTTGATGGGAAACATGCGCCTACGCAAGCTATTTCTACGTCTTCATTTTCAAGTGTGTCATGACATATTTTAGCGAAGTTAGGGTAGACACAAACTGTAGCTACATGTCCAAGTTCAGGATATATATCGTCGAACTTATTTACTTTTTCCACAAATTTCAGAACGCTTTCCTCGCTGTCTGTAGTTTTAAGAGTAGTAAGCTCTACGCTGTTAAGACAGAAAGTTTTTACTTCTTTGTTATCGTTCTCTGCAAGGTGCTTGTCAAGTAAATTCTCGACTGCTTTCTTTACATCTTCGTCATTAAGATCAGTATTATACTTACTTAATGCCTCTTCGTATTTGTTTAAGCTCATAATATGATTATATATTTGATGTTAAGTTATTCTTTATTTTTTGTATCCATACATATTGTTACTGGTCCATCGTTAAGTAACTCAACTTTCATATCAGCTCCAAATTCCCCAGTACCCACTTTCTTACCAAGATTAGTTTCGAGTGTTTTGCAGAACTGTTCATAGAGTGGGAGAGTAATTTCGTGACTTCCAGCTCTCAAATATGATGGTCTGTTACCTTTCTTATACGAAGCCCATAGAGTAAATTGAGATACTACGATTATATCTCCATCTACATCTATTATGGATTTATTCATTACATGATTTTCATCGTCAAAAATGCGTAATCCGCAAATTTTCTTTGAAAGCCATTCTATATCTTCAATTGTGTCTGCATTTTCACAACCCAAAAGTATTAGTAGTCCTTTTTCTATTGAAGACTTTACTTGTCCTTCTATTGTTACCGATGCGTGACTTACTCTTTGTATTACTGCTCTCATTTCCGTTTTAGCAAATGTATATATTATTTTTCAGATGTCCAATAATCATTTAATATTTTTGCTTTTGCAGGACCAATCAACTCTTCCAGTTCCGTTTGTTTTGCTTCCTTTATTCTCTTTACACTTTTGAAGTGTTTAAGAAGGACATTCTTTGTTGTTGGTCCTATACCTTTTATTTTGTCGAGTTCACTTTCTACTTGATGTTTACTTCTTTTATCTCTGTGGAAAGTTATTGCGTATCTATGAACCTCGTCCTGAATTCTTGTTAAAAACTTAAAAAGAGGTGAGTCCATTTCTACACCAATATTTTTTTGTGGAAAACCAAAAAGCAATTCGTTTGTTCTATGATGGTTGTCCTTTGCAAGACCTGCAATTGGAATATCTATTTTAAGTTCATCTTGAATTACTTTTCTTACTACTTCCATTTGTCCTTTTCCACCATCTGTTATTATGAGGTCGGGTAGAGGAGTATTCTCTTCTATCATTCTTGAATATCTTCGATAAACTACTTCGCTCATCGAAGCATAATCGTCAGGTCCTTCAACAGTTTTTATGTTATATTTTCTGTATTCAGATCTTGCAGGTTTAGCTTGTTTGAATACTACGCATCCTGCCACGGCATCTGTACCAGAGATATTAGAATTATCAAAACATTCTATTTGCATAGGTATTTTATCCAATCCTAATTTCTTTTGTAGTTCTTTTAGTATGTTTGTACTTCTCTGTTCAGGATTTAATTTTTCTGCCTGTTTTAGACTATCAATTCTATATTGCCTTACATTCATTTTTGATAGGTCCAACAGTTTCTTTTTATCTCCCCTAACAGGAACTGTAATTGTTATGTCTTTTAGTTCTGTGTCTATTTCGAAAGGTACGACAATTTCTTTTGATCTGCTTTTATATCTTTCTCGCATTTCTACTATGCCAAGTGCAAGCATTTCCTCCTTTGTCTCGTCCATCCTTTTTTTATATTCAAATGTGAAAGCTTGATTTATGCATCCGTTAGTTATGTGTAAGTAATTTATGAAAGCACTTTTCTCTTCGTCGTCGATAGAAAATACATCAATATTCTGATAGGAGCTTGCAATTACTTCGCTCTTCTCACAGAATTCCAGAGCAAGATCGAATTTACGTTTTATCTCTGCTGCTTCCTCAAACTTCATTTCTGAAGCAAGACTTTGCATTTTCTTCATCATCTCTTCACAGACAATTCTTGTGTTACCTTTAAGAATTTCTTTTATCTCCTTTATCATCTCCATGTATTCTTCTCTGCTTTGATGTCCGACACATGGAGCCATACAATTCTTAATGTGGTACTCCAAACATATATTATATTTGCCTGCTGCAATATTTGCTTCTGTAAGAGGAAGCCTACATTTTCTCACCTTGTACATTTTGTTTATCAGTTCAAGCATATTATTTAATGTACCTTGATGAGAAAATGGGCCGTAGTATGTACCAGTTCCGTTTATGATTTTTCTCGTCTTAAATACTCTTGGAAAGTATTCGTTCGTAACACAAACGGAAGGATATGTTTTATCATCTTTAAGAAGTATATTATATCTTGGCTTGTATTTCTTTATTAAATTGTTTTCCAAGAGTAGGGCATCTTCGTCTGTAGGAACAACTACATAATTAACGTCCTCTATTTTGCTTACAAGTATTTGAGTCTTTCTTCTGTCTACGGTCTTCAAGAAATAGGAACTTACTCTACGTTTAAGGTTCTTTGCCTTGCCAACGTAGATTATGTTTTTATTCTTATCAAAGTATTGATAGCAACCAGGGCATTCCGGCATGTTTAACACTATGTTCTTTAATCTTGCTATTCTCTCTTCGTCTTTAGTCATAGAAAAACTGTTAATGTTCCACGTGAAACAATTTGCTTCTAATTGCTTTATTTAAAGCTAGTTATGAGCTTGTGTTTTACGTTTTCATTACACTTGTACTTTAATATACTTTTTTCTTAAATCTTATATGTTCGCACGTTTGTTTTATAAACTGAGGAGTGTCGTTATTTCTACGTCGTCTCCGATGAATTCTCTTCCCTTGAGTCCTTCGTCTCGTATTTCAATTAAAGTATTTATGTATACTTTCTTTGGATGAAACTTCTTTACGAGGTTGAGTGCAGCTTTAAGGCTGCCGCCTGTTGCAAGAAGGTCGTCGTGAATAAGTACTATATCATCCTCTGTAATTGCATCCTTGTGGATTTCTATAGTATCTACTCCGTACTCTTTTGTATATGTTTCGCTAATTGTTTCTGCAGGAAGTTTTCCTGGTTTACGACACATAACGAGTCCGGCGTTGAGCTTTCGTGCGATTGCTGATCCCATAACAAATCCTCTACTTTCAATTCCTACTACTTTTGAAATTCCTCTATGCTTGTAGAGTTCATACATTTCTGCTTCCATTATTTCAAGACACTTTGCATTCTTGAATAGAGTGGTTACATCGCGGAAATTGATACCTTTCTTTGGAAAGTCTGGGATGCTTCTCAGATTGTCCAATAAATACTGATTGTTCATATTTTTATTGTTTAATACTTTAACTCTAATTGTCTGATTTAAAATATGTAACACGCAATTTGTTTCACGTGGAACATTTTTATCTTCCCATAAGTACAAGCATTATGTTTATGTCTGAAGGAGAAACTCCAGGGATTCTTGATGCTTGTGCAAGGGTTACTGGATTTATCGTAGAAAGTTTCTGTCTTGCTTCTATTGAAATTTGCGAAAGGTTTTGATAGTCGAACTTTCCTTGAATTTTGATATTCTCGAGACGGAGCATTTTATCGGCTATTTGCTGCTCTCGTTCTATGTATCCTTTATATTTGATATTTATTTCTGTTGCCTCCAGAATCTCTTCCATCAATTTATCATCTTCGATGGATTCTTTAATATCCTTAATCTTTTTCTCGAAAGGTACAATGTGCTTACGGATATTCTCGATTGTGATTTGAGGTCTTCCGAGGAGTTCTGAAAGTTTTATACCTTGTCGGAGTGGGGCAGTTCCCATTCCCTCGAGAGCATCATTTATAAGTGCTGGTTTGAGCGAAAAACCTTCGGTAAACTTTATCAGTTCTTCGATTGCATTCTTCTTTGCAAGCATTCTATTATATCTTTCTTCGGAAGCAAGACCTATCTTATGGCTCATTTCTGTTAAGCGCATATCTGCATCGTCTTGGCGTAATAGTATGCGATATTCAGCTCTTGACGTAAACATTCTGTATGGTTCGTCAACTCCTTTAGTTACCAAATCATCGATAAGAACACCTATGTAGGCTTCGTTTCTTTTTAGAATGAAAGGTTCTCCGTTGTTTATTTTTTTATCGGATGAATTGATTGCAGCATTTATTCCAGCTATCAAACCTTGACCTGCTGCCTCTTCATATCCGGTAGTTCCGTTTACCTGTCCAGCAAAAAATAGATTAGAAACAATCTTTGATTCTAGATTATGCTTTAGCTGAGTTGGATCGAAGTAATCGTATTCAATAGCATATCCAGGTCTGTAAACAACGATGTTTTCGAAACAAGGAATTTTCTTTAGAGCTTTAATCTGTATGTCCATCGGTAGGGATGAAGAAAAACCATTCAAGTATAATTCGTTTGTTGTTTCTCCTTCAGGCTCTAAAAATAATTGATGTTGTTCTTTGTCTGGGAATGTGTGTAGTTTTGTCTCGATACTTGGACAGTATCTTGGACCGATACTTTGAATTTGTCCGTTGTAGAGTGGGGAGTCCTTAAATCCAGAACGAAGAATCTCGTGTACTTCGCTATTTGTATAGCAAGTCCAGCAAGGAAGAGATTTGAGCTTTCTTGGAATAGACATATAAGAGAAACTGTGAAAATCATGCTCTCCTTCTTGAATTTCCATCTTTGAAAAATCTACGCTTCTTTTATCGATTCTAACGGGAGTTCCGGTTTTCATTCTTCCGCTTTTTATTCCAGTTGCGTTGATACTTTCGGTTAGCATAGGAGAGGCTGGCTCAGAACATCTTCCTCCCTGAATCTTCGTTCTACCAATGTGCATCAAACCATTTAGGAAAGTTCCCGCTGTAATGATTACGGTTTTAGCGATGAAATTAGCACCCATAAATGTTTTTACACCCTTTATGTTATGCTTAAGTTCAGAACTGTTTTTGTCGATAGAATCTATGTCTTCAACGATGATTTCCTTTACTTGGTCTTGCCAAATATTGAGATTTGGAGTATTTTCCAAAATCTCTCTCCACGTCCAAATGAATTTTGCTCTGTCGCATTGTGCACGAGGACTCCATACGGCAGGACCTTTTGAACGATTTAACATGCGGAACTGTAGGGCACATTTATCTGTTACTATACCCATCTGTCCACCTAAAGCATCAATCTCGCGAACTATCTGACCTTTGGCTATTCCTCCAACGGCAGGGTTACACGACATCTGTGCAATCTTATTCATGTCCATTGTTATGAGACATGTCTTTGCACCAAGTCTTGCGGCTGCTGATGCAGCTTCACATCCTGCATGTCCAGCGCCGACAACAATTACGTCGTAATAAAATGTCATTTATTTGGTATATCTGTTTTGTATCGCAAAGATAACTCAAACGTTCGTAAATAAAAATTTTAAGTTATTTTTTTTACTTTTGCGTTATCCCTTGATAATGTTTTTGAGCAAACCGGCACAAGCGTCTTCTAATATTTCTATAACATTTTCGAATCCTTGTTCTCCACCATAGTATGGGTCTGGAACGTGATCGATTACATGAACGGTACAATAGTCTGTCATTCTAACTATCTTTTCTTCGTCTTCTAATGTTGGAGCAAGTCTTATTAGTTTGTCATGATTCTGTTCGTCCATGCCAACTATTAAGTCAAAATAATCGAAGTCGCTCGGTCTTACTGGTCGAGAAATATGCGTAAGATTGTAACCGTGTCTTCGAGTAGCCGGAGCGGTCGGCTGAAGGTACGGCGACCAGTCTGGAAATGCGC
>JAILIJ010000046.1 GCA_024695315.1 Bacteroidaceae bacterium | reverse complement strand
AATACAAAATAACAAATAACTTTCAATTCTTATCGGCATAACAAATCATTAATAGAAACTAGTTGTATATTTGAAGGATATGCCCATCTACGATAATATACAACATTAACTTCATCAGTAATTTCCCTTCCGTTTATTTTTATTACATTATCACTTATTGACAAAGAAGAACGACCAACTATAAATGACTCCCCTGCCAACACACAATAATCAGCCTTATAATATTCAAGCCAATTAACCAATTCAATATGAGAATAATCTCCAGCTTCTGTTGTCAGTAATAATATCATTGTTCCACAAAAACACTATCAGGTAAAACATCCAAACCTAATTCTCTCATCAAACTATCGGATAATTCTTTATCACTTTTAAGCACACCTTTTGCTCTGGTAAACACTTTGAATCCAGTATTGTAAAGAGACTTGCCTTTACAGAAAACCCAATATTTGTCAAAAAATATAATGACGGTTTCTGCTTTCAATTTTCCTTCCCTTACTTGTTTTACAAGCAATTCATGTATTTCTGGTTCTATCATACGATTAGGATGATGTAACATCACAGGGACAAAAGCAAAAGAAACAGGTTCATAATCTGCATATTTACCTTTCAACTCACGTGTTGGCCAACCATATTTTTTTATAAAATCTATAGTTCTTACAAAACATACAGAATCTATTGATTGAACGACTTTTGATTTAGAGTCCCATACAGCAGTATCTCTAATTCCTTGGTCTAATGTAAAAATTGCATGTATTTCCATAACAAGGCTGTCATTAAGAGTCATTTTTTGCGTTGTTGAAACAATACGTTGACGTTCTTTCATCGTTGAACAAGACACAAAAAATAATATAAATAAATATAACAATATCTTTATCTTTATCTTCATTCTTCAATATTTTTAATTATACTTCCACAAAGAGTGCGACAAAAGCGCAAAACTTTTTTATTTTTGTTTTTGCGCTGCAAAGGTATGTTGAATAAATCATATTGAAAAATTATTTCCGTTACAATGCGTTAGTACTTTGTAACAAGTTGTTAACAGCAATTGTTAGCACTTTTGTTACGTCACCTATTCTGTTGTATATCTTTTAGTTATAAACAGCACCATCAGACACAACACAAAACAGCATAAAACTTTATTCACACAAAAGAATACACTTAAAATAAAAATCACTAACTTTGCAACGTATTTATTAAGCCTCAAAAACAAAAAACATGACATATAAGACATCTCAAATATTTATATTCATTTGCATTTTGATATGCACATCTTGTTATAAGACAAAGAAAGAGGACTATTCTGACCTTAATATCTTACTGGAATTGAATCCACAAAAGGGATTAGATTCCGTTAAATCCATAATCAACAATTACAACGGTAACGACGAATACCATAAAATGAAACTATCCTTGCTAAAATACAAAGGGGAGGATAAATGCTACGTACTCCACTCTTCAGACAGTATTATTAAAGACCTATATGATTACTTCGACAAAGAAGGTACCGTTGGCGACAAAATGGAAGTCAATTATTATATGGGAAGTACATATAGGGACATGCACAACTATCCACTTGCTATTTCATACTACAACGAGGCAGTAAACATAGGAGAAAACAACATAATCAGCCACACAGATTCCATGCTATTGGCTAACATCTATTCACAACTAAGTTGGATGAATGGAAAAGCAAATAACCCGTCAATATCATTGGACCAAATGAAACACGCCCTACAAATACGACAGCAACTAAAAACTGATGATGCTGCATCGTATCAAGACGTTGCAAATGTCTATTACACTCTTGGAAATATGGATAGTGCGTATAACTATTATAGTATAAGTGCCATAAAAATGGCTAACAGCCATTCTATTAAAGACAATATAGACTATATTGGAGACCATTTACAATTCTATACGCGCATTAACAATCACAAATTAGCAAAAATATCATTAGACCAGATATTAACTATCGACAAAGACTCAATTCCTCCATATATCCTTGCAAAAGTTGCCATATACTACTCTGAACTTGAAAATAATACAGACTCATGTATTTATTATATTGAATTAGCATGGAAAAATGAACATGATAACGAAACAAAAGCAGTATATGCAAGAATGTTATCTGAATCTTACGCAGAAAAAGGGGATATGAACAAGGCATATGAATATGCAAACATTCACTACATATACGAAGACTCTGCAAAAGTACAAGATTTAGCAGAAGAGACAAGCTATGCACAGAATCAATTTAAAGCACAAGAATTGGATATAATAAGGAACTCACTTAAAGAAAAACTTGCAAAAAGAAACAAATATATTGCATACGGAATAGCCATCGTATCTAATACTTTGGCTATCCTATGCTTTATGCTTTACATTCAAAGTAAAAAGAAAAAAGGATACAAGGCAGACATCCAGAAACTAGAATCTGACAATGTAAGGATTACGGAGGAGCACAACAAGCTAACAGAGATTGTCAACGCAGACAAAATGCTGAGAGCAGAATGTACAAAAGACATATCAACGGTAATGGATAGTATCAATGCCATAGAATATGATCCAAAGGAAACATTAACAGAAGACCAATGGGAAAGCGTATTCCTTGCCGTAGATAAGCTTCATCCACAATTCCGCAAGCATGTCCTTTCATACTTTCCAGCAATAAAAAATAAGGAGCTAATCATAATCTACCTTGTAAAACTTGGGTTGAAACAGGCAGACATCGCACGCATATTCAACTATTCACGTACTGTTGCACACCGTAACTTCCACAGAATAGAAGAAATATTGGGTACAAGA
The DNA here is from genome assembly GCA_024695315.1 of Bacteroidaceae bacterium. Lineage (GTDB taxonomy): Bacteria > Bacteroidota > Bacteroidia > Bacteroidales > Bacteroidaceae > Minthosoma. The sequence goes on along the minus strand of JAILIJ010000046.1, from coordinate 36,387 downwards.
ATAAGTGACGTTATAGATTCTTATAAAGATTAAACAAATATCAATAACACTTCAACCTTCACGAAAGTAGCCGAACATCAAGCTATTGGTTTGATGCAATATTTTTTTTACATACGCTAAAACCTTCCCCCTTTAGCGAAACCATAATGCTGAATATTTTATTCATCAAAGCAGGAAAATTTCTTCATTCCTACTGGGCGATTCTATGCCTATTGCGAAAAAATTCTTAAAATCATTCAATGGTACGGGTGTACTATTCAATGGTATGACTGTAACATTTAGGTATACGACCGTACCATTGAATGATTCGTGAAATTCATCCTAAATAATAGAACTATTCTTGCTGAACTTTACAAAATTTTTTGCGCTCGAATGAAAGAAATATCCAGCATTAAATGCCCCATCACAGCTTACTTCTAAGAACCAACATACATTTTTCAATAAATTTAACCTGCTCAAACACTGCTCAAACACTGCTCAAACACCGCTCAAAACGGTGTTTGAACACTATTTTTACACTTTTACATAATAAGACATAAAAAAATAAATATTGAATGTCACAAAAAACATATCTTTGTGTTATCCCTATAGAAACAAAAAAATAATACATTGGAAACAGAATCTTTCAAAATATTAGCCAAACGGATACGTCCTAAGCTCATAGCTATCGCTCAACGGATTGTGAGAGATAGTGCTGAAGCCGAAGATGTGGTTCAGGACACACTCCTGAAACTATGGCAAATACAGCAAGAGCGGACAATAGAAAAGCCCGAAGCACTTGCGTCGATAATGGTTCGTAACCAATGCCTAAATATAGTAACAAGAACCTGTCCTCATATAAGCATAAATGAAATAGACATTAGCGATGACACCATAGAGGATAATGATGCTGAAAAGGTTGGGCATATTCTAAAGTTGATTGACAATTTACCAACTATGCAACAAACGGTTCTTAAAATGAGATTGATGCAAAATATGGAGATGGCAGACATTGCCACTCTTATAGGAACAACAGAACAGGCAGTCAGGAAATCGCTCAGTAGAGCCAGAATGGCTGTATTAAAAGGATATAAGGATGAAGAAGCAAAACATACAAAAACTTATTGAGCGTTATCTTGAGGCAGATACTACTCTTGAAGAGGAACACCTGCTTTATGAATATTTCAAGGGAAACGACATTCCCGAGGAATTACTACCTTACGCCAAGATGTTTAGGGAATATGCCGCTATTGCAGACAAGAGTAATTTGGTAAAAGAGAAACCTAAACAGAAGACTATTCCTATTTGGAGCTATGGCGCAATAGCTGCAGCATGTGCCGTTATCGCTCTATTGTTTTTCTTTCCAACCAAAGAGGACGTCTCTACCGGACATCCTACTATAGCAAAGATTGAAAATACTAAAGTAGAGGTAGTTCCAAACAATCTTGAGATAAAAAAATCAGATAAAGTTGAAGAAACAAAAAATACGGCTGCACTCAACCGTCCAACAAATAGCGAGTCACAAGCCAAAGCTATTCAAAAAGAACATACTGTACAAAATGAGTCAAATAAACTAATAGCCCAAACCGATAGCTCCGTCGATTCCAAAGTAGCAATCTACGACATGGAGGGCGAGGAATTTATATGCTCATATACAGAAGAACAAGAGGTGGCAGATGAAGAGTCAAATATTATAGACGAATATTACACTTCGGATTATCAAGACTCAGATTTCATCTATTATTGTTCTATATGTGATGACAATTCGTATTATATAAGCGAAATAACCATAACCCAAAATTAACATTATTACTAACCAGTAAAAAAAAGAATTATGAAGAAAGGTATTATTATGATGGTACTATTTGTAATAGCTACCGCAACTATTAGTAGTCTATACGCATTCAACGAATTAGACAACATTTATTCTGAGGAAACAGCCTCAAAGGACACTTTTGCAATGCCAGATATTCAACCTCAATATCCTGGTGGTACTAATGCTCTCATGTCTTTTCTTAAATCAAATCTTAAATATCCAAGCGACTGTAAAGAAAAGAAAATTGAAGGTCGTGTTATCATACAATTTGTTATTGACAAAACGGGTAAAGTAATCTCTCCTAGAATTATAAAAAAAGCTCACCCTTCTCTTGACAACGAAGCAATCAGAGTGGTCAGCATGATGCCAAATTGGACACCAGGCTATGTTAAAGGAGAGCCTGTATGTACAAAATACGCCTTACCTATAAGTTTCCGTTTGCCAGAAGGAGAATCCGATTCTGAAGTAGAAAATGTGCGCAAATTGTTCGAACAAAACATAACAAAGGCTGAAAATCCTGAAGGTTTGTATAAACTGCGCATGATCTCCTACGACAACGAGAAAGAGCCACAAATACCGATATTTGAGCAATACAAATATGTAAGTAAAAATGCCTCATTACTTTTTGTGAATAAAGGTAGCAAGGATAAAGTGCAAATTATGTCTATGCGCGATGACATAGGTAAAGCTCTTCGCTATACAGGTGACACTCCACAAGGTGCAAATGGACTCGGAGAAAGAATCTACGACTGTGGCGACAAAGGATTTAAGTTCAAGTGGTACAACGATAGTGAGCAAGGTAAGTATTTTCCAAAGGACCAATTCATAACCGAATGGTATGGAAAAGAAAACATTCCTGAGAATGTCGAACGTATCATTTCATTAATGAGAAAGGATGTAAAAAGAGATAAGAACAACAAATTGGTCGGAATATGGCATAAAGTCGGAGACGTTATAAATGTTGCAGGAAAGGAAATGCTAAAAGAAGGCAAAAATGATGAATATCTTATTTTCGACAAGGACGTCCTACTTATGATAACTATTTCCGACATTCAAAATCTACGTTCAACATTAATCTATTCTCCTATACATTTCACCCAAAATGGATTTATATTCCCATTTGCAAAAGAAGAGTTAAAGATGGAATGGCTTGATGATAATACTTTTAAGGCTTTTTCTGTTGATGAAGATTCCAAGGTACAAAACGAGATTTGGGAATTATCGCCTTTGCCAGAAAACTTACGTATGGCTTTGGAATAAGAGCTTATCATTTTGGCCAATTAACAACCGAAAAAAACAAGATTCTACTTGTCGACAATACACAATTAACCCACTCGGTTTCAACATTCACGCCCAAATATAGGGAAGTTGAGACACAGACGCTCGACACTTTTTCGTGTCGAGCGTCTAATTCATTTTGTCAGATAATTTGAATCATTCAATCATATAATTTACTTCACCGTAATACTCTTTCCAGAATATTTGACAGTCGTATTCTTTCCGCCAACAACCTTCACGTTGAAAGTACGGCTAGCAAGCATACCCTGAAATGACCCTTTACGCTTTCCTATCGTAAGCACCTTAGCCTTATCATTCCACTTGAGCAGAATAGTAGAGTATTGTCCCTTCTCATAATTATAGTTATCCCCCTCATCCTCATAAAGCATAAATTCAGCATTTGCTCCAGGGTAGACAACAATATCTATATTATCAAACTTATTCTCATTGGCATACTGAACATCCGGTCCCAAAGGAATAATGCTTCCGGCCTTAACATATAAAGGAGAATGGTCAAGAGGAACAGTAGCCATCACATTTTGGCCACCCTCAATCTTCTTCTCTGTCCAGAAATCAAACCATTGAGTACCCGCAGGCAGATACACCTCATATTGCTTCTCCTCCGTCCAATTAACATTAGGATAGCCCGCATTAGCCTCCTGACTTTCCGTCTTATTCCATCCACTAAGTTCGTCAGTTTTCACAATCTTCTCCTTTGTATAAAGAGGGCTAAGTACTGGACAAACAAGAATATTACGTCCAAACATAAACTCACGGCTATTATCCCAAGTATTCCTATCACTCTTGAAATCCATCATTAGAGCACGCATAAAGGAATCGTCATTCTTACTGACTTGCCAAGCCGTACTATATATATAAGGCAAGAAGTTATATCGAAGCTTCACGGCATTTACGAGAGCATCATATACCGGCTCACCCTGTTTTCCATAATAATACAATTCACGATAGACGTCCGTTCCGTGGCTTCGCATCATAGGTGTGAAAGCTCCAAACTGCATCCAACGAACATAAAGTTCCTGATACTGAGGATTACGAGTTGCCGAATTGTGGCCCTGAGTATTATATGAGCCAGCAAAGAATCCACCAATATCCGTATTCACATTAGGATTTGCCGTTAAAGTATAATTGAGACATATAGGAATCTGCTTACGGAAGTTTTCCCAAGAAGAACCGATGTCGCCGCTCCAAGTCTGCGCTCCAGTACGCTGCTGTCCCGCAAAATAGCTACGTGTAAGAATAAATACTCGCTTAGAAGAATCTACCGCCCTTTGGTGGTCATAAACGCCACTTACAGCCTTTAATGGGAAAATGTTACGTACGCTTCGATAGCTGCCCACAGAACACGTTTCATCGAGGTCAGAATCCTTGAAACTCATGTGGTCAGGATCCGTAGAATCCATCCACCATGCATCAATGCCCATCTTATGAAGCCTTGATAAGTTCTTCCAATAAATGTCACGCGCCTCCAGACTATATACATCATAGCAACGCACCCCACTTGGATAGTCCATTCGTGGAGGCCAGAACCCAAGTCCACTCTCAGGCCATGTCTTAAAACTAAAGAGTAATCCCTTATCCTTCAATTCCTTAAAAGCCTTGGTTTCAGGTCCGAAAGATGACCATATAGAAATACTCATGTGGGCATTCTGACGGTGAACCTCATCAATCATCTGCTGGGCACGTCCAAAATCTTCATTCAAGAACTCCATGGCATTCCAAGTGTAATTGCTTCCCCAATATTGCCAATCTTGAATTATTCCGTCAAATGGCACCCTAAGTTTTCTGTATTTACGGACCACGTCAAGCAACTCATTCTGACTCTTATAGCGCTCGCGGCTTTGATGAAATCCGTATGTCCACAAAGCAGACATAGGAACTTTGCCAGATAAATAACGCATTTGAGCTATCACTCCATCGGCCGTTACGCCATACATAAAATAATAGTCTACGGCCTTTCCGACCTGACTCTCTAATTCAAGTGTAGCATTATCATCTATTTGAGTTGGCGAATAGTTATCCCAATAGATGCCATAGCCTTTAATACTCTGAAAAACATTACTATAATCTTCAAGATTACTTTGCATCATCAGCCTATGCTCACCACGCTGCGACATTTTACCGTTTTGCAACAATCCGAGTCCATAAATCGGTTCATCTTTATCAAGCGCAAAGCTTTGTTTTACCTTATATGCACCCTTATCCACGCCGCTGGTAATAGGGGTAAATTTACATTCTCCCTCACGCAAAAGGACATTCCCCTTACGATCAGCAAATGTCACCCTACCCTTTTCTACCGTAACGGTCAAGGCTGACGATCTGTAGGTGGTAATATCTCCGTCTACACTTTTACTTATCTTCACCTTCTGCGGTTTTGCTGTTATCACTTCCGACTTTCTTTCAAAAGGCTGTCCGTTGTCCTTAATAATGCGGACAATACTTGGAGTAAAGAACTCCACTTTCTGCGCCCATATAGAATTGACCATAAGGGCAAGGATAGAAAAAAGGATTGCTTTTCTTTTCATACACGTATTTGGTTTTAATGATTTTTCTGCTGCAAATATACGGTCATTTACTCTCTCAGGGACAATATAATTGTTGATTACACACGATACTTTTGTTGAATTTTCCCCATAAACATAGCAAAAACTCAGCTATTTAACACAATAACGGCACAAAACAGGAAGAAATAATAAGAATAAGCAATATGAGCATTTCATTTCTCTTAGATTACCATTTCATACATATCACGCCATAATTTCGAATATTGAAATTGACAAAATGTTACTCCGAGACGCTTCGTATTACCTTTTATTCTCCTTCGTATTACCTTCGTAACTTTTTCGTGAAATGTCAATTATCAAAAGGAAAGTGGCGTCCGAAGGAGAACTTACAAATTGACAACTTATCCATCTTAAAATATGCCTATAAGACAAAAACTAAAAGTCCAATAGCATAGCCATAATTATTTTCTGATTTCAAAAAAGTTAAACATATATTTTGTTTTCTTGAGATTACAATTTATCTTTGCAGATATAAAACAATCAAATTATAAGATTATGACAGCATTAGCATTGGAAAATCTGTGGACGTATATTGATAGTCTGTCCCTAAAAAAGAAAGATCGCGAATGGCTTGCCAACAAACTCTTAGAGTCAAAGGTTGACGACGCTGAGACTGAACGCCAAAAAGCCTACGTGAAAGAAACGCTAACTCGTGCTCTCGACGAAGTGAAACGCGCAAAAAAAGAAGGACGCAAGTTACAAACAGTTGATGATTTTATCTATGAACTTAGAATGGAGGAGAATGTATGAACGTAACGCTACATGTACACGACGAGTTCAAACGTCAGTTCAGACAACTAAAGAAGAAATATCGTTCTCTGACTGACGACCTAGAAAACCTGCAAAGGGAATTAAAAGAAAATCCTTTTCAAGGTACAGATCTTGGTAGTGGTGTACGTAAGATTCGCATGTCTATTGCCTCTAAGGGAAAAGGTAAAAGCGGAGGTGCTCGCGTACTGACGCTAAATATCTTGGTAAGTGACGATGCTCAAATCACGCTACTTACCATCTATGACAAAAACGAAATTGACAACGTTTCTGAGGACTATATACGCTGGCTCATCAGCGAAGCACAAAAATAAATTCCTGTTCATTTAGTCACTCATTACGCTCCCCCTATTCACTTGCCCACTAATCAAAAACAAAATTCTGACCTTTTATAATACCATTTTTACCATTTCAAAAATCATATAAGTAAAACATTTAACATCCATTAAACGAACATTTAATGGCCGTTAAACAAACATTAAACGATTGAACTTATTTAAGCTGTGCTTGAGCACCATTCAAGCATTGCTCAAACACAGCCTAAACATATAGATTGTGATATGTTATGAATTCTTAATTACTTTTATCTTCCCCTTCTTTCGATTGACTGGTACCACTTTATAATCTGTAACCTTGCCATTCTTCCAAGAAAAAGATACCTCATATCCACCACGTACGCGTACTCCGCTAATGCTACCCTGAGCTTTCCATGCCTCAGGAAGTGCAGGAAGAAGCTCGATGGTCGTCACACCTTTTGTGTCAACACTTGACTGGATAAGCATTTCCGTCACACCAGCTGTGCCGCCAAAATTTCCATCAATCTGGAATGGACTGTGAGCATCAAAAAGGTTTGGATATGTTCCACCACCAGTGCGTTTACCTTCACCTTGATAGCCATCAGGATGAACAAAGGATAAGAGGGTGCGATACATCTTATAAGCAGCCTCACCTTCGTGAAGACGTGCTTGAAGATTGACACGCCATCCGGTACTCCACCCCGTAGTCCTATCCCCCTTTATTTCAAGAGTACGCTTACATGCTTCGGCAAGCGCAGGCGTCTCTTTAACCGAGATATGATGACCTGGGAATAGTCCGAAGAGATGAGACTGATGGCGATGGCGTGGGTCCTCATCGTCCCAGTCATGAAACCATTCCTGCAAATTTCCATTCTTACCTATACGATAAGGTAAAAGTCGCTCTATCGTTGCATTTAGCTTTTTGATATAATCCTTATCTTCTCCTAAAACTATGGCCGCATCGCGTGTATCGAGCAGACATTCCTTAATCATGGCTATGTCAGCAAATCCGCCGTATAATGAGCGTCCATGATATCCCTTATCTGTCACATAAATATTCTCAGGAGACGTAGCAGGCGAAGTAAGTAATTTTCCATCCTTCTCGATGAGCCATCCCATACAGAAGTCTGCAGCTCCCTTTAGTGTAGGATACACCTCGCGCAAATATGCCTTATCCTGAGTAAATAGATAATGTTCCCAAAGATGAGTGCTAACCCAGGCTCCGCCCATATTCCAGTTAGCCCACGAAGGGTCACCACCATTCTGTCCCACAGGACACGTCATGCCCCAGATGTCCGTATTATGTGCCAAACACCATCCCTCCTGCACTCCATAGTACGCCTTAGCCGTCTGTTCACCTGTTACCGGCAATTTCTTTATGAAACCTATCAACGAATAATTCATCTCAGGAAGGTTACATATCAAAGAAGGCCAATAGTTTTCCTCCAAGTTGATGTTTGAAGTATAGTTACATGACCAAGGTGGCAAAATGCTTTCATTCCATAGACCTTGCAAATTGGCAGGTACGCCTTCTGTTCTCGAAGAAGAAATGAGAAGGTATCTTCCGTATTGTACATACAATTCTTCCAAATCAGGATTCTTCTGATTCTCCGTAGTAAACTTTAGCAACTGTTCGTCTGTTGGCATCTGTGAGATAGCCTCATCCGTAGAGCCAAAGTCAATAGTAAAACGAGAGAATAGCGGCTTATAATCGGCTGTATGACGTGCCAACAAATCATCGTAAGACTTAGCCTTAGCATCATCAATACGAGCCCTAACAAGTTTCTTATAGTTTCGTCCTTCCTTAACTGGGTCCTTATCGTTTCCGTTGAAGCTTGTCACGTTAGAAATCAGAATTGTGGCTTCTGAACAGCCTTCAAGTACCAGCTGATCGTTATTTTTTGCATAAACCTTTCCATCGTTATTCTTTACGTGGATGATAGTCCGGAAATGTATGCCTCGATTTGAGTCGTATGAATGCTTCTCGCCCGCATCGGTATAACCTGGCATATTATGGTAGGCAGCATATCCGTCGATAATCATTTCATTTCCCTCAACCTTTATGGTATGCGGCAGTTGGCAATGATATGAGAACACGCGTCCTACATCCAATTTACCGTCTCCATTAGCCTGAATATGCATTACGATAACAGAATCAGGGGCTGAAGCAAAATAACGTATGGATGTTGAACCGTCAACATTATATTTCACGTCAGCCACAGCAGAAGAAATATCCAATGAGCGCTGATAGCCAAACTTTTTATACGACGATTTGTCTCTATCACACATAGCTACCATCGGATTAGCATATTCCATAGTCAACGTGCCAAGTGGCTGATAACTTTCAGAATAGTGACCTTGCACCTTTTTCTGTAATTCGTCAGCCAGCTTATAATCCTCATTTTCCAAAGCTTTTCTTATTTGAGGAATATACTTGTAAGCATTAGGTGAATACACCTTCAAATCTGGTTCGCCAGTCCATAAAGTAATATCGTTGAGAGAAATCTTTTCCTCGCCAATTCCGCCATAAACCATAGCTCCAAGATTACCGTTTCCAATAGGCAGGGCTTCTTCAAAATACTCTGCTGGCCGATTGTAGTGTAATAAAGTGCTTTGTGCAAAAACATTAGTAGCACTAGCAACAAAAGATGCTGCCAATGCTACATATAAGTGTCTGTATAGTCTGTTCATATCTTTGATTATTGTATAATTTGGGTATTAGTAATAATGCAAAGATACTATATTTTATTGTAATATTATTCTATTCTTTTCAAGAAATCGCATTCTACGATTCGTAGTTCTCCTCTTACCTTTTCACTTCCTGGCGTTTTGTAAAGATCAAGTTCCGCCGCATTACCTCCTGCAAGTTCTGTCACTTGTCCAAAAGCATCTTTATCTGTCGAAGAACCAATCTGACGAATAGTGTATTTCTTGGCTTTAACAGGATTCTTGATGAAAAGACTCACATATCCTAATGACTTCTCTGTATTACCTTTCCAAACCACCTTATTGTCTGCAAGAACCTCGATAGGATAAGAACGCTGACGCCAGCCTGTGAACTTAATGCTTATTTCATCTATAGCCTCAGCTTCCGCAAGTTCATAAGTTATCCAAGCTGAGGACAATTTACCATCATTTCGCCATTCCGATAGTTCGTTGTCGTCCCAACTTCTTATGGCATTTTCAGCATTAGCACCAGCTGTAGCAGATACGATATCTATGTTTCTCTTCTTATCCACATAAGATGGTGTTGAAGGTGTTTCTCCCCTATCCAAGACAGAACTTAGATGCTCAGATGCAATATACCGTGTCAATCCATCGTCGATTTTTGCCTTATCCGCATGAGAAGTCCATTCTAAGGTAGCATCAGCCATACCTATAGCTTTGGCAGTAAGACGTATATTGCCGGCCTTCGTTGTAGAACGTACCAAAACTCGACTTACTCCAGCTTCAACAGGAAGGATCTTTGAAAGGATGTAATTATCCCCGTCTGGACTCTTAGCCATGCCGCCTCTCCATTCTCCTTCGCCCTCAATCGACCAATGTATGAGTCGGTTATCTACTGGGCATCTATTACCATCCTTATCTACAACTTCAATCTGCACAAGGGCTAAATCTGCTCCATCGGCAATCATTCCCCCATCAGGATTCTGCATAAGCGTAAATTTCAAATGATCAGGCCGTCCTGCAGTCTTATGACTTGCCTCTGACTCTACGGTTACTCCATCAGCAGCATATCCAATGGCCTTAACTTCTCCAGCAGCCCATCTAACTTTCTTGAATGTGTGCAGGAAAGTATGTTTTGGAGTCGTCGATTTACCTACAGACTCTCCATTTACAAAGAGTTCTACAATAGGGGAAGTAGAAACGACATGCACATCCTTAACAATACCGTTCTGATAGTTCCAATGACCAATTATATGGCTCGCGCTATGCTGCACATCAACCCATGAATTCCACATTACCTGATTTGCAAAATAGGCATCTTTCTCTATACGCATAGCGTCAACCACACCACTTACGCGGTAATTGAACTCAGAACGTCCATGAGTATTTGTATCTGAAAATATAATCTTTACTCCTCCAGATGAACATCTCTTACCCATGCCTGGACGAACAACATAATAGTCATTCCAACGTATAATCTGTTCGATTGTCAAATCGTCCTGATTTCTATTATAAACTGCCGCAGAAGCATTTTTATATAAAGGACCAGCACCAGCCTGATGGTATGGATAGGAATAGTTATCCCAATACATTCTGTAACCCTCGTCACGGCAATATTCCATTGCCCACATAGGATGCTTCTTCGATTTGTTTATATATAGCATTTCACCTCCGTATTCTGCCTCGTCGATATCAAGCATTTCGCGTGAACCTGTGGCGCGTCCGCCATGAGGGTCATACATATCACGAATGGCTATAAGTTCCTTCATGTGTTCCCTTGATATGGATTCGTTTCCACCCTCATAGAATAGTATAGAAGGATTGTTTCTATTATAGATAATTGCATCGCGCATGAGTTCTGTACGCTGGCTCCAATGACGACCTGTAACATCCTTCTCCGCATCGCCAGCTGGCATAGCCTGGATAAGTCCTACGCGGTCACACGACTCAACGTCCTGACGAGTAGGTGTAACATGCATCCAGCGAACCAGATTTCCTCCAGATTTCACCATTAAATCGTTGCTATAGTCAGAAAGCCATGCAGGTATATCAATACCTACCGATGGCCATTCGTTACTTGTACGCTGAGCATAGCCATGCATCATAATACAACGGTCATTAAGCCATATTTTACCATCTTGGAATTTCGTCTTTCGGAATCCCGTTTTGGTGGAAACACAATCGCCAACCTTGCCATCTACTTTCAGAGATGTACGTACTGTATAAAGGTATCCATACCCCCAAGACCAAAAATGTACTCCAGAAAGTTTACGTTTTGCCGAAAGGATTATAGTATCTCCTGAAGAAACATTCATCTGCTTTCCTGAGAATTTTGATACCAACTTTCCGTCATTATCCAGAACTTCCACAAAAAGGGAGACGGCCTTGGGAGATTTGGAAGAATTGATAACTTGAGACTCTACATTTGCCACAACCTTTTTGCCGTTTATATCATAATCGGTACCATATATATATACTCCTGTGGTACCAAGACTACTATAAAGCGGAAGAGTTTGATAGACCTCATCAACAATATGCAAGTAGACATTCTTTGGGAGTCCACCCATATTCATATTGAAATTCTTATTATTCCATTGAAAAGAGTTAGCCTTGAGTTCATTGAATGGCAGACTATTTCCATCCTTGGATATAGTGATATCAGAATCTTTTCCCTTATAATTCTTCTCTTTATAAGACCAGTCATTATCGGTAAGGACTTCTAACTTATTCTCTTTCCCAATTACGATATATGGAGTAAGATCAAATCCGAAAGCCATAACCCCATTTTCATGCAGCCCTACTCTCTTTCCATTCATCCATACTTCGGCAGCCTGACGCGCACCTTCAAACTCTATGAGAATACGTTTACCACTCCATTCCTTAGGAGCAAAAAACGTCTTTGTATATCTACATGTGTCATCAGGTAGACTGGCTATGCCAACCCTATAAGCATAGTCTTCATTCCATGCACGAGGCAATGTGACAGTTTCGGTTGTTCCCTGATGATTTATACAATCTTTTGGATAATGAATCTGCCAGTTCCCATTGAAATTGTATTTTGCTCTTTGCTGTGCAGTCATCGAGACTGCACAGCCGAGCATGGTAAAGATTGTTAGCAATCGGTGTATGTTCATCTTTTTCACAAAAACTAATTTTTTAGATTTACTTATCAAACTTACTTAACAAAAATACTAATAAAATATGTCTATATTATTTTCTTACAAAAACTTTCTTTCCATTCACGATATAAGATCCGCTTTCAGATATTAGAGTAACTCTACGACCTGACATATCAAATATCTTATCGTCAGACGATAATTCATCTGCTGAAACAGAAGTAATGGCTGTCGTTGGATCAGCTACAACACGAATTTTACCATCAGAGGTTAGCGTACTTGTGTCCCACTTCCATCCTTCTTTTGGCATAGCAGGTTCTATAGTCACATCTCCAGAAAGTGATATTTTACCATCACATTTTATTATCTGTAATTCGGCATCGTCAGCAAAAATTCCACTAGAACTTATCTCCTCAAAGACAATTTTTGTAGAATTGAGTTTCACATTACCCATAACATCTAAAGCATCCGAATTTGTTTTTGTAGATGTAGATCTAGTACGTATTCTCAGGACTGAACCAGAGTTCATGGTAAGCGAACCATTAACAGTTAAAGTACCGACTACAGAAGTGCCATTTCCGGCTCCTACGGTACCTCCGCTATATGCTATTATACTATTCACCTGCCCCGTACCCTCGAGTGTTCCTCCATCTCTTACGCTTATTGTTTCGGTTGTGATTGGAGCACTTGTATTTCTTGCCTCAAGGATTCCTGAATAGACATTTACTTTTCCTGCACCAGAACCAGAAAGTATCAGACGACCTTCGCCATACTTATTGAGTGTAGCAGCAGAACTGAATGCTCCTGCATAAGTGTCGTCCTTTCCAAGATAGCCTACATTCCAAACACCTGTTGAAAGTGTACAATCTGTAGCCGTAGAAGTAAGTGAACCAATCTTATGATTATAGCTATATTCATTCTTGTCAGAATTAAGTCCTGCAGCATATACACCAGCACCAAGTTTCAAAGTTCCTTTGGACAAGTCCATAGCCTGACGCAGACGTAACTGTCCAGAAGTGACCTCGTATGTTCCCTCAAACTTAGAGCAATTTGTGTACACATCTCCACGAACGTATGGGAAACTAATTTTGTAAGTTCCCTCACCCAAAAGTGAACCTTTTACTGTACAACGACTACCTGCGGCAAAGGTGAGAATCTTGCCCTTATCTATGATTATAGCATTTTGCAACGTTGGCACAGCACTTGATGTATTATTATCAAACATCTTGATAGTAGAATTTCCAATAACATGTATAGGACTTCCAGATTTCCCAAATGTCGTGTTCCACGTTCCCATTGCCAGAATACCGCTTTGCAGTATAGTTTCTGCCCATGAATTGCTGCCTGCATAAGTGATATTTAACTGTCCTGTACCTGTTTTATGTAGAGTTCCGTCACCTTTTATAATACCTTTCAAGGATGTTGTACCTGAAGGAATTTGGAAAGTTGCAGTATCAAGGAGTGTTATGCCTCGATTAGTGGCTGTATTTGTGTTGTTCACAATAAGCGTAGCCTTGCCAATTTTAAGGTTTTCGGCACTTGATGATGCTGCTCCAAAAGAAGACACATTTCCACCATCTGCCAATTCCTTAACAGTTACGGTTCCTGAGTTTATAACAGTAGCCCCCTTATAGTCAGCCTTTGTAGTATTTAGAATTAACTTACCAGAGCCATTCTTAACCAACATTCCTGTTCCAGAGAATCCACCTTCACCATTAAATGTATATGTCTTTTCTGTATTTACTTCCACTCTGCTTGTTGGCATTAACTCATCCACTTGAACAGTCTTATTATTTGCCTCATCTCCAAAATACAAGCCATCTTCAGCTACGAAAGTAGTAGCGACATCATCTTTCATAAAATTATCAGTCTGATAATCCCAAATGGATGTCTCTGCTGCAGTCCACTTAACTCCTTGAGCAGCCTCGCGCTGTTCATTTATCTTTAGCCATATAGCATTATCATGGTTCACGATATTATAAGAAAGACCTACAATTCCGCGTACGTTGAAATTATTCATGTCGCCCTTAAAATTACCGCTATATTCTATGAGTTTATATTCGCCAGCTTCAGGAGATGTGAAATCAATAGTAAAAATGGTAGAAGCAGTAACGTTAAGATCGCCAACGGCCTTTATAAGCGTACCCTTATTGATGTCAAGTTCTACGTATGTTTTCTTATCAATTTCAAGTCCTTTCTTAAATGTTAATGTTCCAGTCGGCATGATGCGTCCACCTTCATAATTGAGTGCGCCCTCGAAAGTCACATCATTTACAGAACCTGAACCAGTCAAGGTGCCACGTGCACGAATATCTAATGTTCCTGCAATTTCGCCATCAACCTGAAGTGTTCCTTCTGAAATGTAAGTTATACCAGTAGAATTGTTCTTGCCAGATAGAACTATAGTTCCTTGCTGTGACTTCCAGAAATCACATTTACCGGCAATATAACCATTTATAGTGATAGTCTGATCCTTTACTGGCATAGCATATATAGACGCAGGCTCGAAATTATCTTCAAGATTGAAAGAACCAGTACCAAAAGTAAGGTCGAACAGTACGCTCTTGCCGTTTTCGTATGCTGCAGCGGTTACATGATCATATCCAGTCCAAGTATTATCAGTTTTAGCTACCAAATCCGTAACCATACATGGAGGAAGCTGTGGACGAGGCATATCATATCCTAGGTAGAATCCAGGATTAGGAGACTGATAATAGCCCTTTGTTGTGCAGTCGCCTCTATAATGTGGATCTTCCTGCAAACAATAGATGTTGTTTACGGCTGTTGTATAGTCCGTAGTGAAACCAGCAATACCCACGTTTACTCCGTTCTCCATGTAATTGAGAATAAGTTCCTCACGCCAGTCGCCAATAATATCTCCCCAGAACTTGGCGCGCTTACCATAACTTGTGATATATTTGTAACCAGACTCTTTTGCTATCTCGATAAGACGTCCTTTGAAGAAATCCTGTATATATACATTATAATGGCTATCAGATGTCTGTACAATCTCACGGTCGAGTTCACTATCCCACCATACGCCCTCAGTTGGGAATATATTTTTTAATGACGGGATAAGGTCGCCTTTAGCATCATAAATATTGCCGTCCATTGTTGACCACATCTCCCATCCCAAATGAGATTTATCTATATCAATACATTCTCCACGACCTATATCTCCGACCGCTGTTAGATACCATTTCTTGATAGGCTTACCTGTGCCGGCATCAAAGAGAATCTGTCCAAGCATATCGCCTGCATATTGTTGTACGGAGAAAGTCTCAAGTCCAGGACGTTCTGGGTCAATATCTGTAGTACGATGGCGGTCGCCATGTGAAATACCCGAATCATATAATGTAGAACCGTCATGGTCCATACAGTATGCTCCGCTACTCATTTCATCCTTTCCGTCACCATCAGCATCTAGAATTCGTATCTGATGAAATGTTGAGCCCCCTGTTCTTTTCATGAAAAGCTGATGCCAATTCTCAGCCTTACCAGTTGAGAAATCAAATGCGAAAGCTGAATTGCGGTATTGGTGAGCACCACCTGATGTTCGAGTGTGCCATTCCATTACTAACCCTGGGTGTATTCCATCATAATAGAATATACCCACATGGCCCACGTGTCTATTATACTCATCCCCCATCAAGGACGATTTGTTTGTACGATTATATGCTTCATCATACATTTGCTCTACGCTTGCTTTTTCCTCTCCGGTAAGCCCATTAATAACAGAAATATATCTTGGAGGATTCTTTGTGCTCTGCGTATCGTAATCTATGATACCGTCATTATCTGTATCTCCTGTAATACTTTTGTTCACATATAGTCCCCATGTATTATTAGCTTTATCCCAGAAACGTGTACCATCAGATGTCTGTACTATAACTTCTCCGTAGCCATCGCAGTCAATATCGTATGCGCAAATTTGGTCATCCTGTCCTGTAGAACTCCATTCATTAGGTCCGAGGTCAACAGTCCAAAGATAAGTGCCATCTGCAAGATATGCCTCAAGATAATGGCGATTAGAATTTACGGAATTACGGTCAACCACATAATCATATTCACCATTACCATCAAGGTCTACAGGCCAGCAGAACTTAGTATCAAAAGACTTATTTTCAAGAGGACTGTTGTTAAAGCGTATACCCATGAACTTATTGCGCATATCCATTTTCTCAAACTTAAATGGAACACTCAATTCCTGCTCTTCGGTATTATCACCTGAAACATTTACAACCCTTACAGCCAGTTCTGAACCTGTAGGAATTACAGAAGTAGTAGTCTTATAATTTGTATTTGACAGAGCAGAAGTATTCAATTTTACGAAGTCACTTGCTCCACTCTTCTTTATATAAATATTATACTTAGCGTCCTCGGCTTCTTGGGCAAGACGTCGCCATGTAACAGTTACATTATTGCCATTTTGAACTGCTACAACTCCTCGTCCCAAAGGTTGCTGTATTCTCTGAGCTTTGGCTCCAGAAACACAAAAGAGAGATATAACAAATAATTGCGCATATCTTCCTGTTAAGCTATTAAATAGGTTAGTTCTGTTCATAAAAGACTTTTTTTAGATTTAATTTTCTTGGTCACAAAGGTAAAGTTATAAGAATCAGCGTTTGGTAAAAATAGATTATTAAATGTATAAAATCGTCCCAAGTGGCTTTTTTGACATAATTTTATTGTATATTTGCGATTATTTTATACAAATATATTTTTTCTATAAAGCAATGGGACATAAAATACATTTATCAATAATGATATTCTCTGTATGGATTTTTTCATACCTCATTATTCATGCTCAAAATCCATTGCTTAATAATATTTCATATCACGAATTAGCAACTCAAGACCTTCTACCTACATCAAATACCGGAATTATTATGCAGGATAATGTAGGATTTTTTTGGTACGGAACTAATGGAGAAGGACTATGCAGAGATGATGGGTATCGTATAAAAGTATATAGCAGTAAAACTTCAGGACGTGGTATAATGAAGAGTGACGAAATAAGTTGTCTACACGAAGATAGAAATGGACAAATATGGTTCGGCACACGTTCTGGACTTTACGTATTGAATAAAAAAACAGAAAAGATTAAAAAGGTTGACTATGAACTATTCAACCGGAAAAAGGTGAATTGTATCGCCACAAATTCACAAAACGAAATTCTTGTTGGTGTAGCGCAAAATCTTATTAAATTTAACCTTGATGGGGAATTGATAAAAGAATATAATGTATGTAAAAATAGACGCCAAGAGGTTAAGGAACTCATGATTGATTCCAAAGGTACTCTTTGGATGACTATATTACGCGGGGGAATATATTCCATGGATAAAAACTCAGATCAAGTGATTGAAAGGCCATGGGATTATAATTTTGCAGCAAGTTTTATCGTTGAAGACCCAAGCAAAAAACACTATTGGATAGGAACGTGGGGAGGCGGTATTGTCAAATACAGCAAGAATGGTAAGATTATTCCTCAACCAGCATCTTCGTCCATGACAAAATTTGGTTTAGAAATCAACAACATGCACATTGACACTATCCATAACATAATGTGGGTAAGCACAATGGATGATTTATATGCCTACCTAATGAGAAATGACAGCCTAATTGCTTTAGAAACCAGCAGTTTCCTACCAAAAGATAAAAAACTAATTGGGAAAGTCATACAAGACAATAACAGTAATATGTGGATTCCTGGATTTTCTCCACATACATTTTGCCTTGCTTGGACTCAAGGCAGCATACGTCGCGACGGGGTAACAGCCATGAAAAACAAAATGGGATACAAAATCATGGTTGACAAAATAGTACGCGAAGGAGATTACTATTGGATTTATCAAAGAAGAACACGCCTTTCCCTATATAATAGTAAAACAGGCGAGATGACTTTCATGGCTACGGACGCTCTACCTACGCCTTTAGCAACACAAAAAGTGCTGGCAAAATGCCAAGACAAAAAAGGCGTATGGTCATGTGACGGCAAACATCTTATACATATATGGAATGAAGGCATGAAAATCTTCTGGGAAGAGGATAGTAGCGGATGTACTCCAAACTATATTGCCGCTCTAAATGACATAGGAAAAGGACAATTGCTTATTGGAACAGAGAAGCAAGCTTTCAAATATGATTATCACGCAAAAAAGCTCAAGCAACTAACGGATTCTGTAGGTACTATTCACAGAATCACGTGGAGCAAGGACGGATTGGCATTCTCAACAGATCCGACGGTTCTACCTACCCTAACGGACAAACGTGGTCACATTTGGACTCTTACAGAAAATACTCTTACAGAAACAAATCCGAAGACAGGAGCTTCAAGGAGCATAAATGCGAACGACAAATGCGTAAATGTTGACTATTTCACAGACATGACTATTTATGGCGATAGCATTTGTCTTGGAGGAGTAGGAGCATTTTGTATGGTTGCGCCTTGTAAGGAACTTGACGTTGACCACAACGACGATATCATAATTCTGGTAGATTCTATTTACCTTTCGAGTTTCAACCACCTCCATGCCGACAAAATACAGTTTACCTACAGATTCGTTCCCGAAAGTTTTGTCATTTTTGGAAATTATAACAAATGGATAAAACTTGAAAGTGGTAAAAACATAATCAGCTACGATAAGTTATGGCCAGGAACATACACCTTAGAAGCTAAATGTACCGATGAATACGGTAGATGGTCCGATGTTCAACAGCTAAAAACATTCACCATTGCTACGCCTATATATATGAAATGGTACATGTCAGTGTTGTATTTTTTGATTGCACAAACTTGCATATTTGTCATTTATAGATTTATAAAAAATAGATATTCTGCAAGTCAAAGCGCAGATACAAGTGAAATTTTTGAAAATGCGATTACAGAAGATTCAAAAACGCCAAATAATGAACCATCACGTATAGACAAAGAAGCACAGCTCTTTATGGAGCAAGTTATCGGTCTTGTAGAAAAGAATATAGATAATGCCAATTATGATAATATACAACTGGCAAAAGATATGAATTTAAGCCGTTCGAACCTTTATCGAAGATTCCAAAAGTACGCGTCTGTAAGTTCTCCTTCAGAGTTTATACGTTATACTAGATTGGAAAAAGGTAAGCAGTTGCTAAAGGAAACATCTCTTTCCATAACAGAAATATCTTATAAAGTGGGATTCAGCTCTTCACAATACTTTGCAAAATGCTTTAAGGACCAATACGGTATGACTCCAAAGGAATATAGAGCATCTCAAAATTGAGTATTGTAAACCAAATTTTTTATGTATTTACATCAATAAGTATTTATCGTATTTTAAGTAAAAAGTGTTTCCAATAAGGACGTATTTATTTACCCCACCTCCTTCGACAACGCTTCGTATCTCCTTCGTATCACATTCGTATTCCATTGCTGATGAGTATCGATTTCGTACATTTGAAATTTTAGCTCACCCCCAGTTGGAATCGGAGATAGACGCGACTCGTCAGATGAATGTTCTAAGGTAGTAAAAACATGACAATAATGCCTATTTTTCCTATCTTTTACAAGATTTAACACACTTTTTAACATTTCAAAAAAATCGATACGAAGGATTGTAATCTGGACTTTACAATGGTGAATGGAATAAAAATAGGACTTATCATATTAAATTTGGTTCTAAATGGTAAAAAACATATTTCCGAATTATAAAAAAAATGACCTGTCGTTTTTTTCAACAACAAGCCATAATAAAAAAGTATATGAGTAATACAGAATATTCTAATTCTGCATTATAGAATTAGCAACTTATATTAAAAAGCATAGCGAATACCAGCACTAAAGTAGCCATTATAGCCATATCCAGCCTCAAGTACTGCGCGAAGAGCATATCCTCCAACTTCCACACATATAGGTGAGAGCTGATAAGCAAACTTTATAGTATTGTCTGTTCCACAATTAAAATCTATGCCATCATTTGGTTCTAAGTCTTCTTCAGTCATGTGTCGGTAAGCAACACCAGCGGCAACGCGACTATACATGGCAACATGAGAATAATTAAACCAATATGCTTTGGCTGTCGGCATGACATAAATATGAAGATCAGCAACTTCCGCTACATTTTTATCATAAGTATAGAACTCATTCCATTTGTTGTCATATCCAGTATTTTCACTACCATAAAAACTGTCATAATTATAAATTACACCAGCTTGTACGCCAGCAGCAAAACGATTGTTAAGATTGCGAAAATAAATAGCATTAAAAGATAAGGAATTTTTCAAATCATCCCCTTTCTCCTTATCGCTTGACTTGAAACCAGAAGATTTCAAAGTTGGACAAGATTCATAATGTTCTGTATTATTATCCGTCAAACAATTTTCAAATCCTATATTAAAGGATATAGAATGTTTTGGCATGTCTTCAACACGAAATACTTGAGCACTTGCACTTGTTGAGAACATAAACGCACACAACACACCTGAGCATGCAGAAAAGACTTTCATCATTTAAATTCGTTTTGTTATTTTATAAAGTAATAGTAATAATACTGCAAAATTACGCCGAAGAATATTCAACCACAAAAAAAATAAGACAAAAATAACAAAAGGCATCAAAATTAACCTTAATTAATTTTGATGCCCCAAATATATGCAAAACAAATATTACTTTTTGCACTTTTTTCGTATTCTAAGTTTCCAACCACTCCATAGGATTAAAGCTACAACCAGTCCCGAAACAAAGATAAAAATTAGTGTCTCTGCCCCGCACATAAATGTGTAAATTCTTCCTGTATGAACTTCAAGGGCCAAAGACCAAACTGATATTGGAAGTGTACGCATCTCCTCTGGTTGTGGTAATTGTTCCGTCAGTATACCCTTATCATAAGTACAGACTACGTTTCTTATGGCAAAGTCATCCGAGTAACCCGCTATGGCAACTTTACCAAACGGCGCTCCACCATGTTTTGGAGCTGGTGAACCTGTGAAATAATCAAAGGATTCACATTTTTCTCGATTCCAAGTAAACATACCAGAAAAAGATCCTAATAACCAGTTAGTTCCAACGCGTTTCATAACATTTAAGCCCATAGCACTTACTGGAGGTGTGCCCTTTAGACGCTTTGGAACATCCTCAAAATTCTTAAGACTATAAAATCCTGAAGAGGTAGACATAATCCAATCATGATGAGTTTCATCATAAATTATCATTCGCAGCTTATCATACCACGCATTATCAGAATCTAAAACTGTATAAGGAATTGGTTTTACCGTATTTTTTACAAGGGCAATCAGAAATGGAGGTCTTAGTGCCCATCCTGTTAGAGTCATAAAAATAGTTGCTGCAATTGTCCAACGACCTAATTTCTCGTGCCACTTGAAATTCCATCTAAACAATTTCGGGAATCGTCCTTTTCCCGCAATCCATATAATGATTCCCGATATTGACAGAAATATAAATAGTAATCCGACAAGATCTATAAACACTTTTCCCGGAATGCCAAACAGCTCTCCATTATGCAAAAGCCATACTAGACGAAATAGCGTAACCTCGCCTTTATACCCATGCGGAGACTTTATAGTTATCTCCTCAAATGTGTCGTATGGAGGGAGAGATAAGTAAATATTACTACGTCCCAAAACAATCAAGGAATCACCACGTACGGCAATATCTGTAAAACGCGGATTAAGAACATCTGTCAACTTATCTGTAGGAATACTTTTCCACTCTGCTTCATAAGCATACAGATCATAAGAAGCGACCGCAAACATCTTACCACTACGTGTAACCACGACATTACGTATTTTCCTTGAATCTGCGCCCTCAGGCAATCCTTTGTTAAAATCTTCATACACTTTCCCGATGGAATCGGTCAAATAAAATCCTCCTGCTCCATACACCAAAATGTTCCGATCAGATGAGGTTTTCTTTTTTCCAATAATAGATTTATCTACTTTTAGACTGCCACGAAAAAGCCCATTATTCCAATTGTCAAATTGGAAAGAGTGAGGCAAAAGTCCACGCGAGACATTTAACTTGCCATACATATGACGATGGTTAAGTATTATTCCAGAAATACTAAACATCAACAAAAAGAAGCAAAATACAATACCCACCCATTTATGGATCTTTTGCCACGTATATTTTTTCATAAACCAAACAATCTAAACTTATATTTCATTTTTTGACATTATCATTTGTATTTCCACGTCTTGAATCCCAAAATAGATATAATCCTGCAAGTATAAACGCTCCAAGAATAGACCACATCTCAGCCTGATGCTCAAGAGGAGCGACCCAGATTTCATTCATAAACTGATTACGAGCCATAACTTCTACAAAAGTCCAAAAAACTACAACCGTAGCAATAGCCATTCTTATATTTGCCCCCCACGAAGATATCTTTAATTCTCTCTTAAACATAAAGAAAGAGCCAATAAGACAAAAGATAGCTACTCCAAGAGTAACAGGGTGCTTATCCCCTAGAAAAACAGGATCGTAACAAAACATCAATACTAAATATAAAGCCCACATCATAGTATTTAGTTCCATAAATGTTACTATCGAAGTATGACGTGTCATAGGTCGAGCAACTATAATATCTCGTTTTCCCCTAAAAAGCTTTAATTGGCACCAATTTATTGCATTACAACCAGTTCGTATACAGCATATATATATCATGGCAAACATCATGAAAAATCCGAAGCTTGAAGGCATGGTGAGGTATTCAGGTCTACTTCCCCTTAAAGCCTTTAATTCAGGACGAGTAAACTCCTCAATAGGGGTACCATTTATAAGGAATTGATGATTCACTCCAATACCGTTAACATATTCGGTTATTGTTGTAACTGTGCCATTTCCAACAAGATCACAATGTGTACCATAGCGCTGTGCATAATATGCCATTAGAAATTCCACCCAACCTGTCCAAAATAGTAAACCTCCTGCTAAGCCATACACGGTCTGTTTTGTATCTCCTTTGACAAAAATGCCCATAACTGTAATCACAAAACCAAGGAATCCCATAAAGAACGCACTATAATGAAGAGCCGTAGGAGACATATAATGCTCCATCAACATCATTAAAGCATGGCCAAGCGGCATCGTGAACAACACAAGAAAGAAAGAACCTATTGATTTCCCGAAATAAAGTTTTTTTGTATTCATTCTGTTTTTTCTAAAAATTATACATCAATAAATTGTAGAATTACGTTTAGGGGCACAAAGTTATAAAATTAATATATGGACAACAATACCCACTTTTGAGTAAATCATTATAAATTAGGATTGTATTTTTCATTTTTTTTCCGTTACTTTGCACCCTCAAATAGGTAATTTTCAACAAAAACAAAGTAAAATTATATAATGAACTATATAGGTATAATAATCGCGATAACTACTTTTCTCGTAATTGGAATTTTCCACCCTATTGTCATTAAGTCCGAGTATCATTTCGGAACAAAATGCTGGTGGTGGTTTCTTATTTCAGGAATAGGATTTATTGCATGTTCTTTATTTGTTGAAAATGAAATCCTAAGTCCCGTACTTGGTGTTGTAGGCTGCTCTTGCCTTTGGAGTATTCTTGAAGTATTCGAACAAAGACAACGTGTAAAAAAGGGATGGTTTCCGATGAATCCAAAGAGAAAGGATGACTATGCATAGTTTTTCTGTTGCCATAGTCGATTCTAATGTTTTGGCAGGAATGGGACTTCAACAAATTCTTGAAGACTTAATTCCTGTGGCAGATATTCGCATATTCACTTCTTTTGAAGAACTTGTATCATGCGAAGAAAAAAACTTTGTGCATTTTTTTGTTGCTTCACGCATATACTTTGAACACGCACAGTTCTTTCGCGAAAATGCTACTAAATCATTTGTTTTGGTAAATGGAGACATGCAAATAAATGGCGTGATGACACTAAATGTTTGCCAAACAGAAAAAATGCTAATTAAAGACATTCTTGCTCTACACGGAACAGGACATGGACGCCCAGGCGCACATCCAGGACAAGGACATCCAGGAGGGCATCCAGGTGGACACCCTGACAATATAGACATGAAACAGGCACATAAATCTATGCCACCGTCTTTCATGCAACATGCCAATATGCCTTCTGGTCATCCACATCACGAAACTCGACCTGCATCCACACCACAAGAACTGCTTCTTTCTGCAAGAGAAATAGAAGTAGCAGTCCTTCTGTCAAAGGGATTTATAAATAAAGAAATAGCAAACAAACTCAATATCAGTATCACTACCGTCATCACACATAGAACACATATAATGGAAAAGTTGCACGCTCGTTCATTAGCTGATATTATAATATATTGTGTAATGAACGGACTTGTAGATGTAGGAGATTTGTAGTATAAAAATTCTAACAAAAGACGTAATACTTCCTCTGATACCGCAATAAAAGTAAAGTTTCTTCTTATTTTTTTTAATGAAACAAAAAAAATGGTTTATAAAATAAACTTTATGCCTATTTTCCTTGGTTTATAAAATAAATCATCATACATTTGCAGCAGTAAACAATAAAAAAAGAAGATTTGCGCAAATAAAAGCAAGTGAGAGCCGGACTCCTTGCTTCTCTTTTTAGATTTTGAGTTTATAAAATAAACCAAAAATTTTACCAACATTTTAACAATAAAAAAATGGAAGAAAAAAATATAACAGAGAAAGAAAGTCTAGAACTTATCACTCAAATGATCCAGCAAACAAAAGATAATTTACCTATAGGTAGTGGAACCACATTTCTAATCTGGGGATATACAAGTGTGATTATTGGATGTTTGGTATGGATACTACAATTATTAAATTTCGGAAATAGTGCAGCATGGATTTATGTTTTATTGCCATTTATAGGTTGTTTACTTTCTATATTATATAATAGAAAGCCAAAAGAAGGAATAGCAGAGAATTATTCAACATACATGATTAATTCTATATGGAAACTGGTTTCATATTCCTTTATTATAGCCGCAATCATAATTGTCTACTTCATTATATTTCACAAGCAAGCTCACACCATAATTTTCTTTGTACTTGGACTTCTTCTACCTGGAATAGGAACAGCAGTTACAGGACTTGCATTAAAAGAAAAAAGTGCAGTGGTTGGAGGATTTTTAGGTATAACATTTGGAATTGCGGCAATGGAAATGTACATATTAAATTCCACATTAACAATAGACTGGCATCTTGGCTTTGCAGCCTCTTACGCCATAATGATGGTTATACCTGGACATTTAATTAACGATAAGGCAAAAAAACAAAATAATGGAAGAACTTGATCCACTCCTTCATAGTCAATTACGATTAGCAATAATGTCTATACTACTTAGTGCTCGGGAAGCTGACTTTGTTTATTTAAAAGAAAAAACAGAATCTACAGCTGGCAATCTAAGTGTACAAATAGATAAACTTACAACTGCTGGATATATAGAAAAAATGACAGACTCATCTGGCGCAAAGCCCCGAACCATCTGCCGAATGACACCTATAGGACGAGACGCTATGCAGAAATATGTAGAAGCACTCAAAACGTATTTCTCCGGATTATAAATCCTTCAAATTTCGCATAATTAGTCATGCTGCAAAACATTCAGTTTGGTGTGTTTCATCAAGCCTACGGCAAGCGTTGAGACTGCGAAAAGTGATAGATAATTTTTTAAATATCTAGAGAGAACATGCGTACACACAAGTGGCGTTCAATTACAGTTCAAACATTACTCAAACGATGATTGAATGGTAATTGAACGCCATTTTTCTTTTGGAGTAAACATTATTTTTTAAAAAAGACAATACAATTTTTTGGCGGTACTTGAGCAGTGTTTGAGCGGTATTCAAACGGTGCTCAAACGATGTTCAAACGGTGATTAAGCAGACAAGATCTGTTGTCATTTTTAGATGTAAGCAGTGATGCGACTTTTAATGCTGAATAATTCTTTAATTTGAGCGCATAATTTATTATAATGCTCAGCAGAAATAGTTCTATTATTCAAGAGAAATTTTCAAAATCACGCTGTGGTACAGTCGTACCGCACCGTGGTATAATCATACCACGCCGTGGTACGACCGTACCACGCTGTGATTTTATGAATTGTTTCACAATAGGCATAGAATTGCCCAGTAGGAATAAAGAAATTTTTCTGCTTCATTGAATAAATTGTTCTGCATGAAAGTACGCAAAAGAGACAAAGTTTTAGTGCACATAATATAAAAGAATAAGCAAAAGTTCCAAATTATCTAAAAAATCCACTGAGCAGATAAATATCTACTGCCACCATTGAGCCTTATATACATAAAAAAACTATTCCCGCACCTCTCGGCGCAGGAATAATCAGGTGAAATGTTAAATATTTCTATTGGGGTGGACCAGAGCCTCACGACTCTTTTCCTCTTAGATAAATCCTCGAGGATGTGTCCAATAGCATAATATATATATGAATATTTATCTTCATAATTTATTGCAAAGATATGAAAAAATAAGATTACCACAATATTTTGAATGTATTTTTTACATTTATCTAACACTTTTTATAAAATAGCAAAACAAAAAGGACAAAAATACACTTATAAAGAACAATTACACACAAAAAAAAGGACATTTAAAACAAAAAAATCAATCTCATAAGAACAATTTCTTATGAGATTGATAAAATAAAAATGATATTATTTACTTAGCAAGGACGCTTTTTTGGAAGATTAAAGACATCCTGTACTTCTTTCATTGCCTCAGCAGTCATTCCGTCTGGCTCACTACCCATTGAGCGAGCCGTCATATAAATAGTAGCTGCCTTATTCAAAACATCAGTCTGATCGAAAGCATCCATTATATCCTGTCCAACGGCAACTGTACCATGCTTCTCCCACATCACAACGTCGTGAGTCTTAATCTGCTCAAGAGTATCTTTAGCAAGCTCTACAGAACTTGGAAGTCCATAAGGAACTATACCTATGCCAAGAGGAGCAAATGCAAGAGTCTCAGGAATCATAGACCAAAGTACACGAGTCATCTCGTCACGTTGCAAGAATCGGCCAATATGAGACATTGCTACAAGCTCAATAGGATGAGTATGAAGCGTAGCCTTATAACAACTACCAGTTTCTAAGAGGTGATTCTGGAGTATAAGGTGAGTAGGAAGCTCAGAAGTTGGGCAAACAGGTTCGTCTGCAATTATCTCATAACTAGCACAGTCGTCACAAATGCGGATTATAGAGCCATTCTGCATAGGGAACTTTGCAAGGTCACGCATACGCTTTCCTGTACCCTTACAATAGAAGTATTTTCCTTTGAGATAAGGAAGTACCAGTCCTATCTGCTTAACAGGAGCGATAGCTGGCATAGCCTTACACTCATCATCCATAAATTCCGTAACGTTTACAGTGATATTACCACCATTACGCTCAGCCCATCCTTTTTGCCAGAGATAACCTGTAACTTCAGCAATCTGGTCGATTACCTCAGCCAATCCCTTGCGACCATCTAAAATTGAAGCCATATTTTTTACCTTAAAATTAAATTATTATTTTTATAGTAATTGAGGGAGGAAAGTTGAAATAATAAGTATCAACAATCCTATCACAAGAACAGTAATAGTTTTCTTTGAGCATCCTTTCCACTCGTCAAGAATAATTCCCCAGACATTAGAGAATGTCACATTCAATGCCATGAGAATACAGAATGCAAATGTCATGAGCACTGGTGATTCTGTGAGAAAACCCTTTCCTAAAGAGAGTCCGAAAAACTGACTATACCAGAGTGCACCTGCAATAAGGCAGAATATCAAGTTATTGGTCCATACAGACTTCTTCTTATAATCGCCCCACGTACCATTAACATGATTTTGGTAGAAACAGTATACTGCATTTGTCACAAAGCCACCCAAAGTTACGAGCAAAGTAGCAGGAAGAGTGGCAAACATAGGATTAGAATCTGGCAACTTTATATCTTCACCAAAAGCGAGTCCCACATTAAAACATCCACTCATGAAACCAGCAAGCAAAGCAATAGCCAATCCCTTAGTAAAATCAAAATCCTTAACAGCTTCTTTATTCTCCTCCTCTGATAATGAAGCGGACTTTAAAGAACCAGCAAATCCAATGATAGCAATACCAATAAGAGTTACTGCCACTCCAATAAGTACCGAAGAAGTAAGCTGAGACAACGGATCGTCTTCTGGAAAGAAGAAATTAAGGAATATAGGTCCCATAACAGTTCCAAGACCAGCACATGTACCAAGTGCGATAGACTGTCCCAAAGCAACTCCGAGGTAACGCATAGACAAACCGAAAGTAAGTCCACCAACACCCCATAACACTCCAAAGAGTATTGTCATCCAAATATTAAACGCATCTGCACCTGCAAAAAGTTCAAAGAGCGAATGCCCTTCAGGTACAGCAAGAAGTGCTCCCAAGAAAGGAAGGAGGAGCCAAGCAAAGACTCCCTGGATAATCCAGTAGCTCTCCCAGCTCCAATCCTTTATCTTGTTAATAGGCACATAACATGAACTTTGGCAAAATGCGCCAATAGCTATGATAAGTAATCCTATAGCAATATCCATAACTTATCGCTTTGAAGTTACATCAGCAACATACTTGTCGATTTCTGCCATAAACTCAGCACCAACAGGTACATTATTACGTACACAGAATTCATCGTAAACAGCCTGCCATGGCATAGCCTTCTGTTCCTCGATAAGACCGAGAACCTTGTATCCCTCACCAGCGATTTCCAACTTGCTGATAAGCTCCTTTGGCTCGAGGAGAGCACGAAGCATACACTTCTGAGCAGAACGAGAACCGATAACGTAAGCTCCGATACGGTTGATTGAACCATCAAAGAAGTCAAGACCATAGTGTACACGATCAAGAGCTCCAGCACGAACGATTTCTGAGAAGAGATCCTGAGTAGGATCATCCATAATTGTAACGTGGTCAGAGTCCCAACGTACAGGACGGCTAACGTGAAGCATCAACTCTGGGAGGAACTGAAGCAAAGCGCTTACCTTATCACCAGGCATCTCAGTTGGATGATAGTGACCAGTATCGATAGTCTGCATCATATTATGTGAAGCTGCATATCCTGTATAGAAGTCATGTGAACCAACAGTAAAGCTCTCAAGACCGATACCGAATACTTTACCTTCAATAGTATCCTTCATCATAGGCTGCTTTTTAGCGAAGATCTCATCAAGTGACTCCTTAAGATATTTACGATACATGAAGTGATTAACGCTCTGATCCTTACAACCATCGTGAACCCAAAGGTTCATTATACATGGATCGTTCTGTGCCTCACCCATAGCATTTGCAATGTCACGGCAACGCTTAGTATGCTCAATCCAGAAATCACGAATACCCTTATCTGGGTTTGACAAAGAAAGACTGCCAGACTTAGGGTGAGAGAAAGATGTTGAGTTAAAGTCAAGAAGAGTATTGTTCTCCTTACCCCACTCTATCCAAGACTTGAAATAGTCTACAGTAATCTCATCACGATCGACAACCTTACCCTGAAAATCGCCATAAATCTCATGAAGATTCAAACGGTGGTTACCTGGAATAAGTGACTTTGCCTTTAGGATATCCTTACGAAGCTCATCTATATTGCGTGCTGCACCTGGGAAATCACCTGTTGACTGAATACCACCAGACATAGCGCCTGCCTGTACCTCGAAGCCGTGCACGTCATCTGCCTGCCAGCAATGAAGTGAAAGGTGAAAATCCTGTAACTGTTTGAGGACTGCCTCTGTATCAACACCACACTCAGCATAGCGTGCTTTAGCAACCTCATATGCTTTTGAAATAAGTTCTGTTTTCATAAATAAATGGTTAGTATTTGTTATTGTTAGATTTTATTATACTTAATTGTTTATAGAAAAAGTCTGCCCAGGAAGACCAGGAAAAACATGTGCGTCACTTTCCTAGCGTCTAACTGATACATTCTTTATACGTACTCCTGAGTAACTTGGAGATACTTCTGATAAGCAGCCTCCCACTCATCAGTCTCCTTAGGAGTATATGTAGCAAGTTCGATGCTGTCAGCAATAATCTTACGCATCTCAAACATGTCATTCACAAGTCCAGCAGCCTTAGCCTGAAGCATTATATTTCCGATAGCTGTACCTTCCATAGGACCAGTCACGACTTCCATGCCAATGGCATTAGCAGCCATCTGCATGAGATAAACGTTCTTTGTTCCACCACCAATGACATGAAGTTTCTCGATTGGGAATGGAGCCATATCCTTAAGATAGCCGAGCACCTGACGATAACGCATAGCAAGACTCTGGAATATGCATCGAGCAATTTCCTTATATGTCTGAGGAACAGGCTGACCTGTCCTACGGCAGAAGTTCTGAATTGCATCCACCATACTTGCAGGATTAGCAAACTCAGGAGCATCAGGATAAATGAAGTTCTGGAAAGCAGGCACATCCATGCTCTCTCTATTTATCTGGTTAACATCCTTAGGCGCATCTGTCCATTCCTGACGGCAACGCTCAAGAAGCCACATACCACAAATATTCTTCAAGAAACGAGTAGTACCCTCGATACCTCCCTCATTTGTAAAATTATACTTGAAGCTCTTCTTGCTGATAATAGCATCCTTAGTTTCGATACCAAGCAAAGACCATGTACCACAAGAAAGATAAGCGAATTTTTCGTTCTGAGCAGGAACAGCAGCAACTGCAGAACCTGTATCATGACCAGCCACAGCAATAACAGGAACAGGTCCAAGACCTGTAATCTTCTGTACTTCCTCAGTAAGGACACCTACTTTATCACTTGGATTTACATAACGTCCAAAATGGCTTTCTTCCAAACCAAGCACATTGATGAGTTCTACATCAATCTTCTTAGTACGTGGATCAAGCAACTGGCTCGTGCTAAGTATCGTATATTCACATACAGCCTCGCCAGTAAGCATATAAGTCAACGCATCAGGAACAAAGAGAATCTTATTAGCAGCAGCCAACGCAGAATCTCTATTCTTTCTCATAGCACACAACTGGAAGAGTGAGTTAAACTGCATAAACTGAATACCTGTCTTCTCATATACCATTTCCTTTGGTATAAGATTGAAGTAATCCTCCATAGCATTATCCGTGAATGGATCACGATAGCAATAAGGATTACGCAGTATACCTCCATCATCACCAACAAACACGAAGTCAACACCCCATGTGTCAATACCAATAGATGATATCTCTATTTTCTCTTCAGCAACGACCTTCAATCCTCTGATAATCTCATTATACAAAGCATAGATATCCCAGAAGAAATGTCCACCTGTCTGAATTATATTATTTGGAAAACGAGTCAGCTCTCGTTGTTCTAATTTACCATCAACAATAGACCCCAAAATAGTACGTCCACTAGTAGCACCAAGGTCAACGGCAAAGAAGTTAGTTGTTGTCATTCTTAAGTTAAGGTTTAAGTTAAATTCTTGTCAAAGGTATAAAAATTATTTCTTTCCGACAATAGTTTTGCATTTTTCAGTTGACAAATCATAAAAAAAAAGATAAAATATGGTTTATTATTACTATATTTGCACGCACATAAAAACAAGTAAGCCTTTATGAAATATATAAGTTGGAATGTTAATGGCCTACGTGCTTGCGTTGGAAAAGACTTCAAAGAGTCATTTGAGAAGCTAAATGCAGACGCCTTTTGCCTTCAGGAAACAAAAATGCAGGAAGGACAGCTTGATATTGATTTTCCAGGATATAAATCCTACTGGAACTATGCTGAAAAAAAAGGCTATTCAGGAACAGCAATCTTCACACGCAAAGAGCCAATAAGTGTTTCTTATGGACTGGGTATTGAAGAACACGACCACGAAGGCAGGGTTATAACGCTGGAATTCGAGGACCACTACCTGATTACCGTCTACACTCCTAATTCTCAAGACGAATTACGACGTTTGGACTACCGCATGACATGGGAAGAGGCATTTAGAGATTATCTCCTACGTCTCGACAAAATTAAGCCAATAATAGTTTGTGGGGACATGAATGTTGCTCACAAAGAAATAGACATAAAGAATCCAAAGACAAATAGAAGAAATGCAGGATTTACCGATGAAGAGCGAGAAAAAATGACAATCTTGCTCGATAGCGGATTTACAGACACTTTTCGTTTCTTCTACCCTTCACAAGAAGGTGCATACTCTTGGTGGAGCTACCGTTTCCATGCAAGAGAGAAAAACGCCGGATGGCGCATAGATTATTTCCTCGTGTCAAACAGATTGACAGAACGACTCGAGAGTGCATCTATACACTCAGAAATAATGGGAAGTGACCACTGCCCTGTAGAAGTGGTAATAAAGGATTAGATTATCACTCAAGTTTCGCAAGTTAGGCAAACACTCACTTGCAGGAAGTAAAAAGGAGTTATAAGTGAAGTAATATAGAAATTAAAGAGACTACACGATATGTTTTCCATATCATCTATCGACTTTCTAACTACTTCAGATTATTATATAGCATAGAAATCTTTAATAAGTGTATTTTCAGGGATTATAAATGAGACATCTAACGTATCTACTATTTTTATCACTATTAGCAATATGGAAGTCAGGACCTATTAAACCTGGCAAAACGGACAAAACAGAAACAATTGAGAACAAGAATGAGGTACCAACCTTAATACAAAACGCTACAAAAGACAAGTCTGACTCTGCTGCATATATCTTCCATCACGATATGCACATGCAACAGAGTATAGACAAACTCTTAACAACTTTTAGAAGAGGAATAACACATGACAATACCGCAATAAGCATATACGACATATCAACAGGCACATACATCTATAATCATAATGACCAGATGCTCATGGCGCCTGCATCATGTATGAAACTGCTTACTGCCATAACTGCCATTGACCGTTTGGGAGAAAACTACGAATTTTGCGACTCCCTATTCATGAACGGAACTATTGACGAGAACGGAACTCTCAACGGGTCTTTAATCCTAAAGATGGACGACAACCCTTTGTTTATGGACTTCAATCAATGGGCAAAAGCTGTTAAGGAAAAGGGCATCAAACGTATTGAGGGAAATATAATAATGAATTTGGCTAGAAGAGACACTTTACGTCCACATCCAACAGACAAGCCATGGGACATAAAATACTTCAAATTGCCACTACTTCTCAAAGGGGAGAAATTCATTAAACGTAATTTCATACAGACACTCGCAAATAAAGGCATAAAAGTCAAAGAAGAGCAGTTCACACTCAAAGATCCAAATCTAAACGAATACTGGACAAAAGTGGCACAAGAACACTTCGGAGACCCTTCTTTCGACTTAAATCACATGATGAGAAGAATTGCCCTCGACCAGTTAACAAACAATGCCGAGTGTATTATCTCCTCCCAGACACCACTTATAAAGGTGCTCGCTCCTATGCTTATCTATAGCAGCAACATAAAGGCAGAAAGCATATTCTACCATCTCGATAATGTTTATGGAGGACTATGGCAATCGCACAGCCAATACGGAAAGTCTCCTCATGAAGTTGAAAAGTTCTTGATGGAGGAAATGGGTATAGACACAAAATCAGAAGGATTTGTCATCAACGACGGAAGCGGATTGTCACCAGAAAACAGACTCACATCTGACTTTCTTGTACAATTACTTCTTTGGGCATACAATAAAGAAGATATACGCGACATCTTAATCAGCGAAGGGTTAGCAAGCCCAGGACTCATCAACCGCACCGGTTCACTCAAGAAAAGAATGTCATACGGATATACTAAAGGACGTATCTTTTGCAAAACAGGTACAATCGTGACTACTGGTACATCTTCTCTTGCAGGATATGCACACGGCATAAATGGTCATTGGTATGCTTTTGCCATCATACAGAAAGACACACCCGTATGGAATGCACGAGACTTCCAGGATAGGGTTTGCCGAGAAATGGTCAAATAAGAATAGAAAATATTGTCGTCAGAAACCATAAAGCAACAAATTATGAGTCCGCAGTACCAATAAACAAGGTATTGCGGACTTATTTTTAAAAATATAGCTCCTTCTGGAGTTTTTTCCCTCAGAGTACAACATCATACTCCTAAATAACCTATGCAAAATGAACGTTTTTATACCAATTATTCCTGCTTAAAAATATGTTTAGCAGACAGGAACAATAAAAAATCCTCAGAGCATAACGCTTTGAGGATTTTATTTATCAAATATGAAATTGAGTAAGTTGTAGAATATACTTTCTATAAAAATACATTCATATCAAAAAGCTTACTTCTTTATCTTGTAAATCTGGAAAGTACGCGCAGGAACGCTAATACCACAAGAAGGAGCATCAATAGTCAAGCTTGATGACTGTGGAATGATTGACTTTGGAGCCTCAAGAGTGTTCTCTGCTGTCAGGTTATCAGAGTGAAGAGTTATCAACTCAGCAGCATGGCTACCCTTCTTCATACCCTTAAGATTGAAAGTAACATCCTGAGCCTTGTCTCCAACATTCACAACCTTAATGATAATCTCTGAAGTATTCTTGTCATATACAGCTGAAGCAAAGAGACCATCCTGATCGCTATTGCCTGCAACTGGCTTACCGTTCATAGTTAAAGAAATCATATTAGTACCCTTATTCAAAGAATAGAGCTGCTGAACGTAATATGAGCAAGAATTGAAAGAACGAAGATTATCAAACCAAATAGCATCTGGGCGCCACTGCCATCCTTCTACGTGTGCGAAAAGAGGGGCATAAGTAGCCATCTCAACAACATCGGCATTACGCTCAAGATCAGTCATGAACGCAG
This sequence comes from Bacteroidaceae bacterium, assembly GCA_024695315.1. Taxonomy (GTDB): domain Bacteria; phylum Bacteroidota; class Bacteroidia; order Bacteroidales; family Bacteroidaceae; genus Minthosoma. Next base: position 1,118 of record JAILIJ010000046.1, on the reverse strand, counting down.
CTTCCATAAGAGCAGCATTGAAGTGATTCCACTTCTTGCCCTTACCATGACAAGCGTACTCACCTGCAAATACCTTAGGATCTTTCTTGCCGCGCTTATAATTGTCATAACGATTACCAGACTTCAAGAACCACTCTTCATTACGATAGAAATGCTCATCAACAAGGTCAACGCCAAGTTTTCTCATCTCTGGCCACAAGTAATCGAACTTACCGCCCTCTGAATCAGGACCAGAAGTACCGATAATCTTGATATTAGGATACTTCTTGCGAACCTGCTCAATGAATGGCTTCAAGTTCTCAGGATAGATAGCACCCCACTGCTCATTACCAATAGCAACATACTTGAGGTTGAATGGAGCTGGATGTCCCATATCAGCACGAAGCTTAGCCCATGAATTCTTTTCTGGATCACCATTAGCAAACTCAATAAGGTCAAGTACATCATCGATATATGGCTGAAGCTGGTCAACGTCAACATGCATATCACCACGCTTATCACCATTTTGGAACTCACATGACAAACCTACGCTGACAACAGGAAGTGGTTCAGCACCAATCTGCTCAGACAAACGGAAATACTCATAGAATCCAAGTCCGTATGACTGATAATAATCTGGGAAGAAACGGTAATCGAAAGTATAGTGCCAACGATTCTCATTCAAAGGACGATTTTCAACTGGACCTACAGAGTTCTTCCACTGGTAACGTGTAGCAAGGTCAGTACCCTCAACAATACATCCTCCTGGGAAACGGAACACACCTGGTTTGAGCTGCTCAAGAGCCTCGGCAAGGTCCTTACGAAGACCATTTGAATCTCCCTTATATACATCAACAGGGAAAAGACTTATGTGCTCAAGGTCTACAGTCTTGGAATTTCTTCTAAGCATAACACGGAGAGTACCCTTATCAACAGTCTTTGCAGACTTCATGACAACTTCATACTTCTTCCATTCCTTACCAGAAACCACAACTTCCGCATCTGTAAACTGCTGACGCTCACCCATTGTAGATGGATCACAAAGCATAATGCGCAACTTCACATCACCATCGCCATTAGGGTTACGTGCCCAAACAGAGAAGCGATATTCTGCACCCTTTTGGAAACCAATACCGAAG
>JAILIJ010000009.1 GCA_024695315.1 Bacteroidaceae bacterium | reverse complement strand
TATCGGGAGAAGCTAAAAAGAAATGCTTTTTAGCTTCTCCCAACTAAAAAAATCACTTATCTGTTAGACGCTGCCCATTAGCATTATACCTAACATTATCCTTCACGATTACTACTCTACCATTCACAACATACTTAGCATTAACGCTTCTTACATTTTCTGTATCAAGTGTAATGATACCTGTAGCCTCATCTATGAATGTACCAATAGAGATACGATTACGTGAATTATTTGCAGCAGGTTCACTTTCTGATATCTCATCCATAGAAGTTATGAAACACTTAAATGGTTGTACCTTAACGTATGTTGAACCATCGCCAGAATCACCGGCCTTACGGAATACCTGATTAGTACCATCGTTATAGAGGAAATAGCTTCCTACTGGTAAATTATATTCAGAATATGTACCTGTGAATCCACTTGCGTTACTACTTGTAGTTACATCCTTAGCCTCAGAAGCTGACTTTGTGAATGTCTGCTCATCCTCTGTAGCAAGGAAGAGGTATGGCACACCAGGAACCGCTACATTATCCTCTACGACTTCAAAATTGAGAGCTGTAACAATTCCATTTTCCACAACCTTTCCATCCATAGTATAGAGTGTTGCTCCCTCTACAGATGCCCCATAAGGAAGACAGAGAGTAGAGAACTTGCCTGCCTTCACGTTGCATACGTACTTCTCAGCCTGGCCAGCCTTTTCGCCATCCTCAGCAGAGACAGAAGGTTCCTCAGGCATTTCCATCTTCGTAATTGATATATTACCAATTCCAACGTTACCCTTAGACTTATTAGTATATACAAACTTAACGAAACGTGATGACTCAGCAAGGGTTAGCTTCTCATTACTTGTTGAACCTAAAGAAGTATATGTCTTAACAGAAGTAAAAGTTTTGTTATCAGCTGACTCGAGAACATCAAATGTGCCCTTGCTAAATCCATTACCCTTAATCTGGAAAGACAATTCGTCGGCTACGTCGGCAAATGCAATAAGCAAATAATCGTTAGAATCATCAAACTTCAGTTTTGGATCGGCACTATAGTCTGTACCCATTCCGCTTTGAATCATATTCTTTGACTTGTCAATATCGACTCTTCCACCCTTGAAACTAAAGTCTAAACTCGCAGGAACAAGAGCTGGGGCAACATTAAGTGTATATGACTTGTTTGCACTTAAATACTTGTCAGTCTCAACAGAGTTAAATATGATAGTTGTAGTTCCCTCAGACAAAGCATTTACAGTAATTACATTTCCATTAGTGCTTACCGTAGCTACATCTTCATTCTTTGATCTCACATTTACAGATCCATCGCCGTCACACTCGAAAGTATAGCTATCTGATGCGCCAGCCAACAATTTAGTCTGGTAAGTTCCTAATGTTATTGTAGCATTAGACTTTACATAAATAGCAGACACACTTGATGCTACACTACCGACAGAGTTTGTAGCAATACAATAGTAATATGTGACTCCAGCAAGATTTGTGCTTGGTCTATATGTGTTTGAAGTAGCACCGCTAATAGCAGTTCCTCCCTCATTACTATTGACAGTATTCTTATACCACTGAAGCTTTGGCTCTGGGGTTCCTGCAACGCTAACAACGATGTTAGATGCGTCTTCGTTCAACTTGTATGATTTACTTGCTATAGGTTGAGAGCTGAATACAGGCTCGCTAACGACAATCTGCACATTCTCGTCATTATATTCCACAAGTTGGCTTTTAGCATTAAACTCATAAACGGTTTTATTATAAAGGGTAAGTGTTCCATAAATGATTACGTCTGCACCAACCATTATATCGTCAATGGAACCGAATTCTTGTCCATTAGCCTTCACACCTTTATAAATCTCAAACTTATTGTCGTCAAGCCAATATGTAATACTCTTTGATGAAGAATCAAATTTATCAACTTTGCTAACAGTACCTTTGACATAAACCATTGTACTGAGTCCTTTGCCGTTCTTGATGATATTGATTGCTTCATCTACGGTATATGCAGTCTCCTTTGTGTTTTCAATAGTCTGAACATTGATACTGTAAGTAGTAGTCTTACCATTATAAGAAACGGTAATATCCTGCTTACCGGCCTTCTTCATGTCAGGCTCGCTAAACTTAGCTGACGCGGTAACATTCTCAGATGTACCATCACTATATTGAGCTGTTACCGTCATATTGTTTTTATTGAACGAATCACCAATCCAAAACTCGTTTGGAGTTCCGCTGACACTAATTCCAGTAAACTGTTTAACTGGTGTGTCAGATGTACCTTCTTCGTATGTATAACTTATCTCATAAGCCTTCACACCTTTTTTGATAGATGTGATTTCTATTACGATAACGTTTCCATCTGCTTCAGAGGTGCTACTTACAACAACATCGGCGGTAGCATTTAATGAGCCAGTAGCTACATTCTTTCCAGTAACAGAGATTGATACATTTCCTGCTGTGCCATTAAAGCCACCCAACTTAGCTGATACGCTCTTAATCTTTTTAGCATCGGCTATAGTTGTGGAAAAGGTAACAGACTTTGCTGGTTTCTTTGAAGCTCCAATCTGACTGTATGAAGGATTCTGTGTAAAACTAGTAGTACCACTGGTTTCAATTTTCCATGTATTCTTCAAATTGTCATTTGCAGAAACTGAAGTCTTATCGATTTGGACATTTTTCGTTCCAAACACAATTTTACCTTGCTTTTCAGCGTAAGTATTTGTCGCACTAATAAGGCTCAACCCCAAAGCAACAAATCCTAATTTCAATTTGTAAATAAATCGTTCCATAATTATATGCTTTAAATTTAACTTATATATCGTAGCTTAACTTTCTATACATAATCCCCTTAAATATTATCAAGGTTCAGAATAATGCTTTCTTAAGAATACTTACCATAAAAAATAAATATGACAAATATATTCTTAATTATATAATCACAAAGATACAACTTTTTATTATACATTATACAAAATAAATATGCTTTTTGTGTTTTGTAAATAGAATGTAAAAAGTTTAACGCCATTTGAACGGTAATTGAACTGACTACAGCTATTGAAAAAAAAGAAGGTTTTAGCTATAAGGGACATCTATTGATTGCACTAAAGTGACTTTTTTATCAGGCCTGTAATAAAAACATCTGTTATCATAAAAAATGAGAGAGCATCAAAAGTCCTTTTACAGAACAACTGATACTCCCTCATACAAATACTTTTGAAATATTATCTTACATAAAATTTCCTTGTACTACCATCAGAGAATTTTGCGATATTAACGCCTTTCTCTGGTTTATCTATCTTTTGACCATTGATGCTATAATAAGCAACGATCTCTTTCTCCTCCTCATCTCCATTCAACTCATCTATGGTTGTTGTCTCATCTATATCCTCAATGTAGAATCCAAAATTTGAAATACGCTCTGCTGCTTCACCACTCGAAGCTATCAGGTAAGCTCTGAAAGCTTGAACGAAGAAATGACTCTTTCCTCTACGGAACTTGTCTTTAGATATGTAATAGCATCCACTTGCTGCTGTTGCATTTGATGCAGTTATATCACCAATAGTATCTATTGCAAATGTTCCTACCATTTGAAGGCTTCCATCATTACTTTCTGGAGTGCCAGCCGAAGATACAACACGTACCTGTTTTGACGTAATAGTGAATGAAGATTCGTCGTTCAATCTCTTAAAGAGACATGGATCTCCAACATTAAAAACATTGGTAATAGATACCAAACCAATATCTGTGTTATCTTCATTCATATCTCCAAGACTATAAAATTCCAACTGCTCTTTATAATCCTTTGCATCGAATTTGAATGGCAGACACAACGTACCGTATACACTTGACGATAATGAACGTTTATAAGAAGCTACTGTTGCCAAAAATTCTTTGACGATATTTACGTCACAAGCATCTGTTAATTTCAGACTATCACAATTCAGACCTGTAACAGACTTCACAACAACATTAGTCTTTCCGCCATTCAATGTAACATTTGAGGCCTTATTTGCATATACAAGCACATTCTTGTTTACCTCTTCTGGAACAGTTAAATTAGTAGCATCTGACAAAGTGAGATCATCGCTAGTAAGATCAACTGTTATTGAAGGACTGTAGTCAGTTATAATACCATTCATTTCAGGTATATCAACCTCTCGCCATGTACCAGTAAACACCAAAGTTCCCTCTTCCGTGAAATTAAAGTAACGTGCCTCTGGTCCTACATAATATAGATGGAAATTGTCGACTGCGACCCAATTTGCTGTTGCATCCTGTAATTTTATTCCTATTGTTGCTGTACCATCACTTCCTACACAGAAGACAGGAGTCTTACATGTTACGAAATTACCATTTGGAGTACTACAAAATGTTGACTTAGTATATCCATCTGCTGTAGCAAAAAGCTTCACACCATCAACATCAGCTGCAGAACCTTGTAATTCGGCATTTATGTCTACCGTTAAGTAATAACAACCCTCTGGAAGATTTGTTAATGTCTGCTCCAAAGAAACATTTGGCATCTTCTCATTTGTATGTACATACTTTTCTATGAATACTGGACCAAGTTGTACATTTGCATTTGCATGAATTGCCTTCATAGTCCAGAATTCCGAATTATTATTCCAACCTTTTAGACTTCCTGCATCTGCATCATGAATCAAATAACTTAAATCAACAGGATGTTGTGAAGATGTCAACGCTAATGTATCTGCAGCCTCAATATAACTTCTTGCTGTATTTACCGCATTTGTCAAATCTGAATTTGTAGCTGACAGGTTACTATAAACGTCATTAAAATCTTCAGCATATTTATATGATTGCTTATTATTTCTTGCAATTGAATTCCATACTGGCCAAGCTGCCATCCTTGAAGAACGAGCACTTTCCAAAATATCGTGATACTTGGCATATTCTTGTTCTGTCAAAAGCATCCAGCGGAGTCCTGGTGTTTCCGTAGAATTATTCTTCAATAGAGGGTAAATAGCCGTCATAGAAGTCTCACCACTCCACCCGATATATCTCTCTCCATAATTAGATGTTCCGAACATTTCATCATCTGGATTAACTGAGATATAATAATATGGAGAAGTAGCATCCTCATTAATCTTAAAGGTATTGTGAGAAGAACCATCTACATACAATCCATGAACATCTGATACATAAAGTGTGCTGTTCTCATTCTCTGACTGTCCAAATGAGTATAAGCCATCTTTTTTGTTCACTACCCACATTATATCTTCGCTATCTACAGAAGCTTGTGTGCTATAGTTATTTCCTTTTCCTAAGAATGCACCAGCTTCTACATTGTAGAGATAATATTTACCACCATTAGCAATCTTACTCTCTGTCTTACGGATAAGTGTTACATTATCAATCTTAGCATAACCGGATGAAATGATCTTAGTAAGAATTTCTTGACCATC
>JAILIJ010000347.1 GCA_024695315.1 Bacteroidaceae bacterium | reverse complement strand
CCAAGCTTAAAATAATTTGTCTATGAATAAAAAAGAATACATAAAAAAAAATGAAGAATTCCTTATAAATCTTAAAAATGAAGATTGTATAAAGGAACTTCGTGGTGGAATCCTATATAAAGTACTAGAATCTGGTAATGGTGAAGGTGAAGTAAAGCCCCGCAGTATTGTAACTTGCCATTACAAAGGCTCTCTTATAAATGGGAAAGTCTTTGACAATTCATTTTCACGTAAATGTCCAGAAGCATTTCGAGTCAACGATTTAATAAGTGGTTTTCAGATAGCACTTATCAATATGCATATTGGTGACCATTGGATAGTATATATCCCCGCAGAAATGGGCTATGGTTCTAGAAATTCTGGTGATATTCCAGGAAATTCAACTCTTATCTTCGAAATAAAACTTATATCAATAGGATAAAAGAAATTAGTTGCCATGAGTAAGGAAGAATATACCATATCATTAAAAGATGCTGGCATACATCCTACGCCAGGAAGAGTTGAGATTTGGAAGACTATAAACGAGAAAATGCATGAAGCTTTCAGTCTTTCAGACTTAGAGAATGTTCTTCTTGATATGGACAAGTCTACCCTATTCCGTGCACTTTCACTTTTTGCTGAGGCACATCTCCTTCACCCAATAGATGATGGCTCTGGCTGTCAAAAATACTGTGTTTGCCATTGTAAGGATAAAAATCATCATCATGGACATGTACATATCACATGTACAAAATGTCATAGAACTTGGTGTCTTGAAGATGAAGAAATACCTAAAGTTCCTGTTCCCGATAATTTTGAAATACTTGAGGCAGAATATGTGATTAAAGGAATTTGTCCAAACTGTCTTAATGAGAAATAATATTGTATTTCTAATAATTCTAGATATACTAGTTTTTTAGAAAACAAAATTTATTGTAAAAAAGCAACCGAAATTCGGTTGCTTTTTTACTATTATTATTCATATTAGAATTTGAATTGTCCCTTCTTCACATATATTCTATAATCCTTGATTGCTCCAGGTACATTAGACTCCATACGTGGGAGATACTGAAGAGCTGTTACAGTACGTTCTTTGCCAAGGTCAATTATAATATGATGTGGGAACTTTACCCCCTTGACAGTAGACCAGAATGTAGACTCTTGAAGGTCATAAATCTTATCACCAGCACGGTTACCTGTCTTTATATCCTCAGAATCAGCGTAAGAAATCTTCCATGGCTCACGAGATAGACGTTCTCCATTTTCATCAAGGATATAAAGTTCTGCAACACACGCATATTCATCGCCATTATGATTATTTAGAGCCTCAAGACATACATAACGTCCAGTCTGTGGAGCAGAGAACTTAACTTCCTGCCATCCATTTCCCACCTTGAAAGAACCAGCAACTACAGGAGTCTCTCCGTCAAGAGAAAGTTTTTGTCCTTCCTTACGGTGGATAGGAGGTTCTGCATTCTGAAGTTTATCAATAATAGGCTTAGCAAGACCTTCAGATTTTGCCTCTTTAGGGCCAATGATATCAAGAACTATAATTTCATTTTTACCATTCTTCAACCAACATCCAGGGCAGTACAAAGTCTGCTGTGGACCAATTTCCCAGATGCGTCCAAGTGCATGTCCATTAACATAAACAAGTCCCTTTCCAAAAGTTTCAAAGTTGAGGAAAGTATCCCCTACCTTCTTAACCTTAAATGTAGCCTTATAATATCCAGGTACACGATCACCATTAAATGTAGGCTTTGTATCAGTAAGAGGCTTATAAACCTGCTTCCGCATGAACTCATAAGTATCTGGGAAGAGATAAGTCTTCCAGTTTTTCAAATTAGCAGTATAATCATTGCCATCAATATCAAGTGTCAAATCTACAGTTCCTACGATACCCTTAAAATCCTTTATAGCACGTCCAAAATTGATACGTCCCATAGCTTCAACCAGGATATCGAGTTGAGCACCACGACGACAAGAAGGAATAACAATATCCTTATCTCCATTACGTCTATCAAGAGCTCCGACATAACGTCCATCCACAAAAATCTGGAGATAATCATGCCCACCATTAATATGAAGCTTTGAAGGCTTAACAAGTTTTGGCAGAGTTGTGCGATACATCATAGATCCCCATCCCTGGTCAAACTCTTCCATAGTCATTATATCGACAGACTTCTTAGGACAGCAAGGTAGATTCTCAAACAAAGGAGCCCATTCTGTGAATTGGAATTCAGGAACAGTAGTTGTTGGAATAGCCTTTGGAACTGCTGGAAGTTTAGTTTTAGAATACTTCTGCAACATCTCACGTAACTCATCATACTTAGGAGTAGCCTGTCCATACTCGTTGATTGGTGCGTCATAGTCGTATGAAGTCACATCAGGAGCGAAGCCAGGCGAATTAGCACCTGCCCAATGTCCGAAAGAAGTACCACCATGAGTCATATAAAGAGAGAAAGAGATATTCTTATCAAGCATTTCCTTCATACCAGAAACCATAGCTTTTGAAGAACGAGTCTCATGCTTACCTCCCCACTTATCGAACCATCCACTCCAAAACTCAGAACACATGAGTGGAGCATCAGGGCGAAGTTGTTTAAGTTTCTTAAACTGATCATCGATATTTGCACCAGTACCGAAATTCATAGTCCAAATAAGATCATCAAGTCCATTATTTGTAAAGTTACTAGACCAGTCACACTGGAAGAGTGCCACTTTATCGAAACCAACAGAACGTAGGCAATCACGTATCTCACTTACATAAGGCTTATCAACTCCATAAGATCCATATTCATTTTCTACCTGAACCATGATAATAGGTCCTCCATTTTGAATAGTGAGTCCAGCAAGTTGCTTTCCTACTTCCTTTTCAAAAATCTTCACACGCTCCATGAAGTAAGGATCGCGCTCACGTAGCTTGATATCTTTCTTTTTTAGTAGCCACCATGGTAGTCCACCCATTTCCCACTCAGCACATACATAAGGACCTGGACGTACTATAACATACATACCATTCTTCTGTGCTAATCGGCAGAATTCAGCTACATTATTATTGCCAGACCAATCGAACACCCCTTCCTTCTGTTCATGAATATTCCAGAAGATATAAATACAGATAGTATTCATGCCGAGAGCCTTACACATCTTAATGCGATGCTCCCAGTACTGCTGAGGTATACGAGGATAATGAATTTCAGCAGCCTTCACAACAAATGGTTCTCCATTAAGCATGAAAGCTCCCTTACCCGCCTCAAAGGTTCCTGGCTTCTGCGCCATCGTCGGTATAGGATTCATAGCCAAAGCAGCCAATCCTATAGAAATTATCGATAAGAATCTTTTCATATTAGTATAATTGGTTTTACTATTATCAAGTATTATTGTCACATGATGTGCAAAGTTAAGAAATATTATCAAAGAAACAATATTTTTATAAAATTTTTCTTTATAAAAAACTAACAATAAAAATGGCTCATATTTTTTCTATGAGCCATCATCATTCAAAGACTTATTCATTACAGTCTTATTCTTGTTTTTATATGTCTAAATAAATATATAGAACTAAATTACGGATTTATCGTCCTCCTCCATTTCCAAATCCACCTCTTCCACTTCCTCCACTATTTTCTCCACGTCCACTTCTCATACCTTCCCCTCTATTACCACGTTCTCCATCAGAATTTGAGCTATCAAAATTTAGGTTTCTCATATTACGCATATTACTTCTTGCCTCACGAGTTCCAAATAGATTAAGTCTATATATGAAGTGGCACATGAAATACGAATTTATCGAATTATTTTCTGAGTCACTACGAGAATAAGAAGTAATCATACGACTTATATTTGAACGTTGATTTAGAATGTCAAAAGCCTGTAAGCTAACCGTAGCCGCCTTATTCTTTAAGAATCGATAGCTAACTTGTGCATTCCAAATCAATTCATTAGTATTCATAGTAGAAACAGAATATCCCCTACGGCTGCTCATGCTTATATCTGTAGAAAATCCCAATCCATTATTGAAATTACCAGTAGAAGAAAGTCCATAACTAAAATTAAATGTATTTTGGTTGCTTGCTGTTACCAGTTCGCTTGTAGATTTAGACCACACCAAGCTACCATTAGCACGAACATCAATATTATTGAGTCTAAGAGTCAAAGACAACCTTTCGCCGAGAGAAGAACTTGCCACCGTATTCTTCATCGTCTCTTTATTTTGATATATATATCCCACATTATTTCTATAAGATGCAGAACTACTAGTATTCAACGACAATTTCTTATCAATTAAAGGTGTATTAAAACCAACATTTCCACTAATATTCCAGTTGCCATCTATATTTTCTGGACGAGTAGTCTGTCCACCCGTATTTTCATTATACTCAGTCCTATTTGTAATGCCATTAAGCGTATTACTAAATGAGAAACGTCCAAAGACAGATCGCATGGACTCCTTAAAATATCTGTTATAATCCATATTGACATTATTCGTAAAAGAAGGTTTCAAGTTTGGATTACCTTCACGAATATTTAACGGATTAGAATTATCCGTAAGATTAAACAAATCAGTCATATTAGGCTGTTGAGTGTTTCCTCTATAAGTAATCCTAAGAGTATGCTGCTTATCAAATTTGAAGCGCGCATTCAGCGTAGGAGACACACGCGACAAATCTCTCTCAGCAATAGTGTCAAGCCCATGGTACTGATACACCATTTTCTGATGTTGCTGTTCATATCTTACTCCGACATTCAAATTCAGTATAGATGTTACATATCTAAAAGAAAATTCAACATTATGCGTATTATTTATATTGTCGGTATATTTTGAATACGTATCAGAAAGAAAATCGAAATAGTTAGGCGCCAAGAGTCCGAACTGTCCATATTGTTCCCATAACGAAATTCCTACAGAATCCACGCTTGCGAAGTCATAAGTTTTGCCGTCAGAATGACGTTTAGAATATTCATAACTATAGTTTAACTGAGCAAACAAATTATATAGGATAGGTTCCGTGTACGTAAAACCTGCACTATAACTTCTATTATATGAAGGAGTATTTCTATATCTATATGTTACATCCGTAGAATCATTTTTCTGATGATAGATGACACTTGAAAAATTAGTAGACTTACTTTCACTTCCACTTGTTGATCC
>JAILIJ010000305.1 GCA_024695315.1 Bacteroidaceae bacterium | reverse complement strand
AGTAACCACTTCCTGCGCTCCGAGAACATTGGCATTATTTGAGAGTACCTGTACAGTAGCTGTCTTCTCGCCCTTGGCAAATGTAAGAGTCTCAGAACTCAACTTTACAGCACCGTTTTCGTTGCCCTTTAGGGAGAGTGTGATAGTTGACTCTTCCTCCACTGCATAAGCCAGAGAAACAGTCACATCCACGCCTTCCGTAGCATCTTCATAAAGGATATTGCTTCCGTTGATGGCAAGAGTGACGTAGTTAGTCATCTTTTCTGAGTTGTCATCGTCATCACTACAAGATGCAAATGCTACAAGAGCAAGAAGCATCATAAAAATTGTCTTTAGCTTTTTCATTTTTTCTCTTTTTCTTTTATTCTCTATGTTATTTTTTATATGATTTCTAATGGGGACTATGGCTACTTAGGCTCTCTATGACTTCCTATGGCTTCTATACCACACAACCTATCCTCTATTCCCTCCAGCCTTCGTTCTGCTTCATCTCCACATTATACCTATACTCGCTTGGAGGTATAGGGAATGTCCAGCGATAGTCAGAAGTCGATATCGTGGTTTTGACATAAGAGCCCCAGACACCATACTTATTCAGACTACCACGGTGAGTACGCTTCAAATCATAATAGTTTTGACCCTCACCAGCAAACTCCTTATATTTCTCACGAAGAATGGCATCTATCAGTTCGTCATCTCTACCTTCAGAATATGTCAAAGTATCGGCTCCAACGGCGGTGAGATAATAATTCACAAGACGAATAGCATTGGCAGGCTCACCAAGACGGGCATAACTTTCCCCTGCCATGAAATAGGCACCACTGTAACGCATACGCTGGATATATATATTCACACCATCCTCACGATTAACTTTATTATACTTACCAAACAGAATACGCGTATTTCCCTTGATTTCACACTCGTAGGCAGTCCACCTACCTCGTGCATCACCTTCGGCAAAAGACAAATCTGGATTTAATGCGAAGTAATCTCCTTCTGCATCACTATATTTCAATCCAGCATAGACGGCATTACTGGTGTAAAAGGCAAAAATACGTCCTTCATAGCTTGACGTGGACCACAGACGACTATAGTTGGTAGCAGATATCCAATTTGAGTCACAAACCTCTATGAGAGATTCAGAATATCTAATAGCTTCTTTATAGTCACCAGTATATAAGGCCAGCTCTGCAAGCATATATTGGGCTGCTTTCTTCGATAACCAACCATTCGACGTAGGTACATTATCAACTCCTACAGCGTAATCGAGAAGTTCATGGATATATCTCACACATTCCTGCTTTGTAGCTCGTCCCTTCATCTCTATTCCACATTCTGACTTCAAGATAATACCAAGGCTATCCGTCTCATTGTCGTAGGCAGAAGAAAACAGACGAAGAAGATCGAAATAACACATTGCCTTGAGAGTCTTACACTCTGCCGTAACAACTTTCAGTTCCAAAGAATCGGACACTCCATCCACCTTAACATTAGGAAGTCGTTTTTCCAACACATCCAAACTGGCTATACAATTATAATAGCCCAACCAGCTATCAGAGGCAAAGCGACTGATATTTAGATCTTGCCATGAATAGAAATTCTGTTGTTCCACATCCTTACATGATACATCTGTAAGGCAGAAATCATTACCCAACTGGGATATCTCCATCTCATAGTGAGGATAAAGAATATAACACGAGGTAAGAAGAGAACGAGCCGTCTGAACCGATGATATGGCATCAGGATCAGAATATAAATCCAATGGAGGCTTATCTATCGAACAACCACACAGCACACATGTAAGACCCAGAGCATATAAGCTTTTTAATATATTCCGTATTTTCATTTCTTTCTTCTTAGAATGTCAAGTTTAGATTCAACGTAAATACCGGCTGAGTAGTTCCGGCAAGCTGCCCACTCTCTGGATCACTCTCGTCATATCCTGTCCATGTATATAGGTTACTGCCCTGTAAACCTATGGTAGCATAAGACACAAAAGGCAGATGTTCTGTCACCCATCTTGAAGGTATACGATAACGGAGAGATATCATGGACAGACGCAGATAGTCGCTCTTGCCAACCGTCTTGGAATTAGGATATAGAGCTAAATTCTCCTCAGCCACAGCTGACGTATAGAATGGAGTCCAATAAGTCTTATACTCATCGCCCGACACAAACCACATCTTCTCTGTCTGCCCCGACACGGCATTCTGGTTGGCATTATCCTTAGTACGTACATAGCTATAGTTATAACGCTGAACACCACCATGGACATAGTAGAAGTCCATGTCAAACACAAATGTCTTATAAGAGGCACTTAACTTGAAGGAGCCTGTATACGGAGGAGTGAAATGCCCAAGGGCTATCACATCGTCCTTTGTCAAAGACTGTGTGGCCTGCTTCTCACCCGTAGGTGTCATAAACACAGGATACCCCGTCAATGGATTGATGCCAAGCGACTGCGGACCATAAAGCATATCGTAGCTCTTGCCAATCTCATAGTCTGAAACAAGGGCTTCTTCTGAAGTATATATCTTATCCGTATAATATAGATCCAAAACCTTATTATCATTATATGCAAGGTTTCCACCAATAGATAGACGCCAATCAAGATTATCAATAAGTTTCAAGTTCATGCTCAGTTCAACACCACGGTTGCGAAGCACGCCAATATTACGCATAAGACTGGTATAACCTGTTGATGTAGGAATAGGCACATCAAGCAAGGCTTGTTCTGTACGCCTATTATACCAACATAGTTCTACAGAAAGTTTATGCCACAGGTCAAGGCCAATACCAAAATCGACATTCTTGTTCTGCTCAGGAACAAGGTCTTTATTATATAACTGTATGAAGTCTAAAGGTCTCTGGTCCTCATAGCTCTGTGTGCTATACTGGAAACTTGCTACTGTTGACGATACGGACACTCCATTCAAATTGGCAGTAACACCATACGAAGCTTTGAGATTTAGACGAGTAATAACACTATTTCCTTCAAGAAATGGATAATTGCTCGGTGTCCATCCTATTCCCACAGCCCACGCATCATTCCATCTCTTATCACTTGGTAAGACCGATGAACCGTCTCTCTTGAACGTGCCATACACATCATAAGTATTGGCATACGTATAACCTCCAACAAGTCCATAACCGACCTGGGCAACACGTTCACGAGTAGCACTAACATAGGGTTTCCTACCATCCGTAAAACTCTGATTTATGGCCGCTGGAGATTCAAGTGTTCCAACACCATAGCCCTTCATCATCTGATTGTCTGTATACGTATAGTAATAATCCATATTGGCACCAAGCGTTAGGTCGTGCTTATCCAAAAATGTATGGTTGTACGTAAGACGAAGATTACTTGTCAAATTACTAGTAGTATTCTTGTACTTTGAATATATACCCCTCTCATTCTCAGGGTAACCACTACGTCGCTCGGAATATGACGTAGATGGAGTGAACTGATGGCCATCATTAAGCACGAAGTCTATACCTGTCACGGCAGCAATATCAAGTCCAGCAATAGGTGTGAGATTTAAGGTAGCACTCGCTCCCCCATTCTTATCTGACGACTCCGCCTTATACTGGTGCATAAGGTCATCAAAGGTCTGCCCAGGATAGGACCATAACTCACCAGTCGTCGTCTCATACGGATTAAGTTGATACACCAAAGCTGTTGGGTCCGAACTTGTGCCATTAGGCGTCATGGTCTTTGCATAACCTCCATCTATACTGAACATCAAATAACCAATCTTACCTAATCTATTGTCTAGATTCATGCGCACTCCCATCTTCTCCTTACTATTACCTTCGATGCGACCTCCCTGATAGGAATAATTACCAGAAACATAATATGTTGTATTATCATTTCCTCCTTTTATGCTCACATTATGACGCTGGTAAAAATTGTTCTTCAACAATGTGTTGAACCAATCGGTATTGGTATTTCTCAACTGCTCAAGTTTCGCCTCACCATCTGTTATAAGTTGTTCCAACTGAGGATCATTAGCATAGTATTTGCGATAGAAATCTTCACTATACAGATAGCCCGGAGCCGAAGGGTTCTGAAGACGACGTTCCAATTCCAACTTTTCAGCAGAATCCATCATCTGAATACCACGACGACCACGCATCGTAACACCCATATTCATGCTATAATTGACTGTGGTCCTACCCTTATATCCTCGCTGAGACGTAATCTCAAGCACACCATTTGCCGCCTTCACGCCATACAACGCACAAGCAGCTGCATCCTTCAATACCTTGATGTCCTTTATATCCTGAGGATTAAGATTATAAAACACATCAGCTGAAATAACCTTACCATCAAGAACATAAAGAGGCTCATTCGTGGCATTTCCAGAACGTAACGACGAATTACCACGAAGTCTAATCTTTGGCTCCGAACCTAACTCTCCAGAATTGATGACTACCAACCCAGGAATCTGTCCCTGAAGGGCAAGAGCAAAGTCTATCATAGGCTTCTCCTCTACCCTCTTCATGTCTATCGACTGTATCTGACCTGCCTTATTTCGCAAGTCTATGGCATTGACATTGGAATTAGCTTTGACAACAATCTCGCCAAGAGACTTGGGATCTTCCTTTAAAGTAACAGAAATATTATGCTGACGACCTATCACTACTTCCTCATCCTTGAAACCGATAAAAGAAAATAGCAACTTGTCACCATCTTTCCATTGACCACGTATTACATAATGACCTTCAACATCTGTAACAGCTACATAATCAGTACCATCAACCTTAACATAAGCGCCACAGAGAGGAACATGATTCTTATCATGCACATAACCTATTATTGACGAAGATTTCTCCTGACCCCTACAAACAGATGCCACAATAAATGTCAATACAAACAGTACTAATCTGGACAATCTAATTTTTCTTAAATATTCTACTTTGTTGTTTTTATTAGTCATTTACTTGTTCTTTTCTAACGAGTATCTTTTTCTCTTTTCCTCTGAAAACGGCGCAAAATTAACTATTTTTTATATTTCTGTAAAGGAAATTTCTTCGTCGAAAAATAAAATTACTCAGTATTGAGTATCATTCTTTTACAAAACTTGCGTAAATTTGCACAGGTATTACTCAACTTATGTGAGTATATAATATCTTTTGATTTAAGTTGCGAAAGTAGTTATAAAGCAGTTAAAATGATGATAGTTGAAGAGGAAAAGATAACGCGAAAAAATTCTTATATGGTTTTACGGTTTTGAGATTTTGAGGTTGTACAGTATGACCACTCTCCACGAACAAAGTCTTAATTCTTAATTTCTTAACTCTTAATTCTATATTTTCTTGTCGAACTAATAAAACACAATTTTAATAAATAAAAAAATGAAATATTCAATTTCCATACTTCTTTTATTATCTACCATGACATTTCTCATGGCCTGCAAAACAAAAAAGACAAGTCTGCAACCGTTGATTTTGGAAAACTATAAATACGAACCAGAACACTCTCAACACGTATTCCTGCTAATGTATGATGCAAAAGTTGGAAAGGAACACATAATGAAAACTATTAAGGAATATGGATGCGAAATCATATATGAATACAATAGTATAAATGGCATGGCGTTGAAGAAACCTAATGATAAGTCCCTCGAGGAGACTATGTCTTTTTTCAAAAAAGTAAGTGGTGTGATAAGCGTTGAATATGATCATATTATTCGTCTTACGGACCCCGTAAGACCTAAAGTCGTATTTAATTGATTTACGATTGTTTGGTATATATTTAAATTGTCTTATTTATATGTCGTAGAGCAGTAAAAAAGTGTTATATTCTGTGCATTTTTAGAGAAAAAAATATATGATTAATTTGTATTTTAGACAAATTAAACAAACACATAATAGATATTTTTTTATGATAAGTAAATCGAAAATAGTTATTTTTCAAAAACGAAAATTAGAGATCTAACGGAAATTTTCGAAAGGCAAATAGTATTGTTTTCCGTTCCTTCCGTGTATTCCGTGGCCGTTAAAGAAATGACGGGGAAAAGAAGATTCTTCATTCTTCATTTTTTCAACCGTCATATAGTAAGGCGTTTTCCAACACATTATATTGATTTTGGAAAATAATATTTTTCTTGACGGAAATCATTCGCATCATTGCTCAATATCAATAGACTTGCGCTATTTGTGCATGTTTTGGTTTTTTTTTTAGTTTTTAAAATTTTTTTCATTCTTCTATCCTTTTGTATTTCATAAAGCTACAAGGGGTTTTTGGTTTTTTGGGAAAATTTTGTCAAATCTTTTCTTATGTACGCGCGCGTGTAAGAAGGGTTTTTAAATAAAAAAACTAAAAAAAAACAAAA
>JAILIJ010000287.1 GCA_024695315.1 Bacteroidaceae bacterium | reverse complement strand
CTCAAGCGTAAGAGCTTTTACTGATTTATTAAGTACAAGTGTATTGCCATCATCATCAGTAGTTACTAACTTAGAGTTATTCTTACCGTCATTGGAATGATAATTGATAAATGTAGGTGTTGAGCCTGGACCGTCTTCACCATTTACTGAATAAACAGCTGTTACAAGAACCTGTTTTTTCTCTGTATCAATCATCTTTTCTGCGATATCAACTACACCGTTAGGATAATAAGTTGAGCCTGTGCTATCATTAACAACCTGCCAACCTATAAATGTATAACCCTTTTCTACCTTTGAAGGAGCTGCTGCTGCGACAAATGAGGAATTTGAAGCATATGCATGTCCATCTGTATAAGTTTCTTCTGTCTGAGCTTCATCAAACCATCCATGCTCGTTACCATCAAAAACAACGCTCAGATTATCTGAGAAACGCCATTTAGCTATAAGATGAGTTGTTGTTGTTATAGGCTCATAAGGGAATGCCTCACCTGCTGAACCATCTTCATTCTGATAATACCAACCAACAAGCACCCAACCATCTCTTGAAACGAAGCTTGTAGACATGAATTCGTCTCGAACTATTTGTTCGCCATAATTCATCCTAAGAAGTGCTCTTCCGTCATCTTGTATATTCAGACCAGAATTAAATGTACCACCGTTAGCATCAAGATATAAATCGTAAGAAACAGGATTCCAGTCTCCATATATTGCAAGACTTGACATAGGCATAGTTGTCTGATCAAACAAGAACTCTTTCTCACCGGCAACATCATAGCACCATGCGTTAAATGCAAATCCGCGATTTGAGTAATCAAAAGGATCTTTCGTATCCTTGTATCCCCAAAGTGATGCGCCATAACGTACCTTCTGAGTACTTATTGTCTCCTGCGCATGGGTCTCAGGATTAACATCTACAAAGGATAAATCATACTCTAAACGGTCAAAATAAATATTAATATTTTGAGAATTGTATACCTTATCACCTACATTAACAGTATGATCCTGTCCACCATAATTGGCTCTAACAACATTAAAGCCCTGGTACTTGTTCTCAAATGTAAAGGAGCTAAACCCTTCAGAATAAATTGTATTTGCTAATGTATAATCATCATCATCTGCATTTTGTTTGTAAAACTTTAATGTATAGTATGTCTCTCCAAGTTCACTTCCTGTAAAAGTTTCATCCTTATCAAACAGATCAGTAAAGGTTTTAACTGTTCCATCTGACTCTGTCCATTTAATATACTCTCCATCCTCGTCTTGATACGGCCATTCATATCCTGCCTGCTCAAAGTTCTGATTATAAAGAGCCTTATAAGTAAACGAACCTGGATCAGGGTTCTTATAATAGATATCGCCCGTATGTTTCTGGCCATTGGCTTTGTACCACGTTACTTTATTAGAGGTACTCTCTTTTCTATAGATTCTATAATATACCCAATACCAACCATACCAGTACCTTCCATAATACGCAACATTTGCAACTGTTTTAGCCTTATTTATTTTAGAGTACTTATTATTACCATAATAATCTGTTCCTGAAACATAGAAGATATCCCCATCATACTCGTAATACTCACCATATTCATACTCATAAAATGTAATTTCTGTTTCCTCAGATATGCTATATGTTACTTTTTCATATCCTCCCGACTGTTTCTTACGATAATATTCGAGCTCAGGATTAGGGTTGTTCTTATAGTTATTAGCATTTACATATTCACTGTAGTTACTTTGTTTAAATGTAAGTGTGACTACTTTACGTGTATAGTATACATTTACAACTGTATCGCCATTTCTGCTGATTGTCTTACTTGCAGAATCATTCTTAAGGTACTGGAAGCCTTCATAATTGGCTTCGCTCATACTGCCTATTTTCCAATCATCGCTGATTGCAGCTGTAAGTGCACTATTGATTTTATCCTCTGTAAGTTCAGCTTCTGTTTCGCCCTTAAGTCTTATAGCTTCTGAGTAATCCCAAGTATAAGTTGCATCAACATTATTATTGTTAGGGTTATTTACTTCATCATATTTATCATTTACATTCTGTTTCCAGAATATAACTGTATAAGCAGTCTCTGCATTAGGAGTCCAAACAGCATATAGCTTATACTCTTTGTTCTCGTCTAATACGCTTTCAGTTATTACTGTATCCCAGTTAACATTAACTTCGTTATCATCACCGGCATCAGTTGACCATCCGGCAAATGTGTATCCAGTACGCTCAGGATTAGAAATCTTA
>JAILIJ010000139.1 GCA_024695315.1 Bacteroidaceae bacterium | reverse complement strand
GAGATTATATTGCCACTTCTTGTTTACAAATCTATTAAAAACAAAATTATAGTGTTTTTGACCGTTTTATATTTATATAACATTTTATTTGGTTGATAATTCATGTTTTTTGTGTATCTTCGCACTCAAAAACAAATAACTTTATAATAAGATAATGAAAAAGATATCAATAATAATGCTGAGTTCACTACTCAGTATTGGTGTTTTTGCACAGGAGTCAGATCCTGTAATTATGACTATTAATGGTAAGAGTATTAGTCGTTCAGAGTTTGAATACTCTTATAATAAGAATAATTCAGAAGGTGTTCTTGACAAGAAGACTGTCAAGGAGTATGTGCCATTATTTGTGGATTTTAAGTTGAAAGTCTTAGCCGCAGAAGATGCAAAAATTGACACGATTTCTAGTATTTGTAGAGAACTTCAGGGGTATAAAGAGCAGATGGTAATTCCAACTATAGTTGATACTGCTTTTATAGAACGTGAAGCACGAATAACTTATGAAAATACAGCAGCTCGTTTTGGAACTGACGATATGTTGACAGCATCTCATATTCTTATCATGGTTCGTCAGGACGCATCTGAGAAAGATGCGAAGGCTGCAAAGGCACGAATAGATTCTATTTATAATGCTTTGAAGAATGGAGCAGATTTTGTGGAGCTTGCTAAGAAGTGTTCACAGGATAAACAGAGTGCCCAAAATGGTGGTGTGCTTGGTCAGTTTGGAAAAGGAATGATGATTCCTGATTTTGAAAAGGCAGCATACGCACTTGCTAAAGGCGAGATTTCAGAACCAGTAAAGACTCCTGTAGGCTGGCATATCATCAAGATGCATGACCGTCACCCATTCGAGTCTTACGAGTTTCATCATGACAATATTGTTAAGTTCCTTGAGCAGCGTGGTATAAAAGAGGCATCAGCCAATAATTATATAGATTCAATTGCTAAGTCAAGCGGATTGTCAAGAGACGCTGTTATAAACAATCTTTGTAATGAACTTCAATCAAAGGATTTAAACCTAAAATATCTCTCTCAGGAGTATTATGATGGTACTTTGATGTATGAAATTTGCAAGTCAGAAATATGGGACAAGGCAAAGAATGACGAAGCTGGTTTGGAAAATTTCTTTAACAGAAATAAGAAGAACTATGTATGGGATGAGCCACGTTTTTGTGGTGTTATCATCCATGCAAAGGAAGAGTCAATATTGGAAGATGCAAAGAAAAAGCTAAAGGGAGTTGATGAGTCCAAGTGGGCCAAGACTTTAACTTCAATTTATAATAATGACTCCGTGAAGTTAGTACGTGTTGAACGTGGCATTTATAAGAAGGGTGATAATGCAAACGTAGATAAATTGCAGTTTAAGACTGGTGAATTGAAGCCAACAAAAGGTTTTGAATACACAGGTCTGTATGGTAAGTTAGTAAAAAAGCCACGTAGTTTCCGAGATGTCCGTGGTCAGGTCGTAACAGATTATCAGACCATGATAGAAGTTGATTGGGTTGAAAAACTTCGTAAGAAGTATCCAGTTGTAATAAATGAAAATGTTGTTGAGACAGTAAATCGTCATAAATAGAAAAAGTAATATGAATAAAATTTCGAGTATTGTAGCTTCTCTCTTTTTCTCATTTAGCATGGTATCGTTTGCTCAGACAGGAAGTGCAAATAATGTTATAGATGAGGTGATATGGATTGTGGGTGATGAAGCTATTATGAAGTCTGATGTTGAGCATGCTCGTATTGACGGTTTGGCTCAGGGACAGCGTTGGGATGGAGATCCGTATTGCGTTATTCCTGAACAGCTGGCAGTTCAGAAACTTTTTTTACACCAGGCAGCTATTGACAGTATAGAGGTTTCAGATAATGACGTTTTTCAGAACGTTAACCAACGTATAGATTGGTATATAGGTCAGTTGGGCTCAAAGGAAAAGATGGAGGAGTATTTTAATAAGAGTACTACTCAAATAAGAGAGCAGCTGTACAATTATGTTAAGGACGATGAGATGGTCAGACAAGTTCGCCAGAATTTGGTGAGCAACATAAAGGTTACACCTGCACAGGTACGCCGATACTTTAAGGATGTTCCTGAGGATAGTATTCCATTTGTGTCAACAAAAGTTGAGGTCGAGATTATTGTTCGAAATCCTAAGATAGAACAGGAAGAGATTGACCGTGTGAAGGCTGAGCTGCGCGATTATACAGAGCGTATCAATAATGGCATAACTCCATTCTCTTCATTGGCTATTATGTATTCTGAAGACCCAGGTTCTGCACGAAGGGGTGGTGATCTTGGCGACTATATGGGACGAGGAATGTTAGTACCTGAGTTTGCAAATGTAGCTTTTAACTTGACAGATCCAAAGGCTGTTTCTAAGATTGTAGAATCAGAATATGGTTTCCATATTATTCAGCTTATTGACAAGAAAGGTGATAAGGTAAAGGTTCGTCACATATTAAGAAAGCCAAGGGTGTCAGATGCTGCAATAGCAAATGCTATGGGTGAGTTGGATTCTATAGCTAATGATATTCGCAAGGGACTCTATGCGTTCGAAGATTCTACGCAGTTCCTATCTGATGATAAAGATACCCGTAATAACCATGGTTTAATGGTAAATAGAACAATGTATAGCGAATCGGAAGGTACTCCAAAGTTTGAGTTGAAGGAATTACCTACAGAAATAGCTAAGGTTGTTGCAGGTATGAACATAGGCGAGATATCAAAACCATTTGTCATGCAAAATAATAAGGGGAAAGAAGTAGTTGCTATCGTAAAATTGAAAAATAAAATAGAAGGTCATCATGCAACATTAGCAGACGATTATCAGGTCTTGCAGAATGTAGTAGTCGAAAAGATGAGTCAGGAAAAGATAGAAAATTGGATTAAGGAGAAGATGAAGACTACATACATTAGAATTAATGATGATTGGAAGAATTGTGAGTTCCAATATTCAGGTTGGATTAAATGATTATAATGGCTTGTTGATATTAAAATGGAGAAGCATAGATTGAGAAACTTTAGATTACTGATAGGTACAATGTTCCTGTCAACATTTTGTTGTGTGTTTGCTTCAACTTTTGATGATACAAAACAGGCGAAAATCTCAGATGATAGGATACACCTTGTGCATTCGGATGTACTTTATAAGACTCCAAATGATGTTAGAGCGGATGTTTTGGTAGGTAGTGTTCGACTATTTCATAGTGGCATGTACTTGGATTGTGACTCGGCGCGTTTCTACAAAGATGACAATTCCTTTAATGCGTATGGTCATGTGAAGATGTGGCAGGGTGATACGTTAACACTTACTTGTGACACTCTCTTGTATGACGGAATGGATATGAAAGCTCATACCTTAGGACATTCCGTTTTACAGCATAAGAACACGAGACTCGAAACAGAATACCTTGACTATGACAGGGTGTATGGGGTCGGAATGTATCCTGATGGTGGAACGCTATATGATGGGGATAACGTCTTAGTGAGCGATTGGGGGCAATATACACTTGACACTCATGAAGCTTTTTTTATGGATAATGTCATTTTGACCAATCCTAAGTTTAAACTCATTTCTGACACTTTATATTATTATACAGATACGAAGAAGGCAAGGATAGTATCGCCTACAAATATAACTTCAAATGATGGAACGTTTGTTTATGGCGAAAGAGGCGATTATGATACTCAAACAGAACAAGCCTTTCTTCTGAATCGTTCGTACGTAATAAAGGATATGCGCAAGATTGTTGGCGATAGTCTACATTGTGATAAGGTGGGCGGAATTTTTGAAGCTTTTGATGATGTCGTTTTGACAGATGAGGAGAATAGTTGCATGTTGACGGGCAATTATTGTAATTACGACCAAAATACAGGCTGTGCCCTTGCCACGGATAGTGCTGTAGCATATGAATATTCCGAGAAAGATACGTTATATTTGCATGCAGATACGTTGAAAATGGTTTCGTATAATATGGACACAGATTCAGCCTATCGAGATTTATTTGCTTATCATAAGGTAAGAATGTATCGTGTGGACGTTCAGGCCGTCTGT
>JAILIJ010000126.1 GCA_024695315.1 Bacteroidaceae bacterium | reverse complement strand
AAGACGCTGGAACTGTGCGATATCAATATAAGCACGGTCTATGGCCAGGGTGGACTCCTTTGGCAAATGTACCTCTTTGAGCAGATAATGGTCGTGCTTTGCAGCGGAAGTGAGCTGCACGACCATCGGCACGCCGACATGCTACTTCATTACGGTATGCACTTTCATCCCTCCTTTCTTCTTGCCGGACTTCGGATGACGGCCAATGCCTTTGAGTATGTTGTCAAACAGGCTGATTGTGGTGAAAACAAAGATAATCAAAAGGGCTGATACTTCATGTAAGTACCAGCCCTAAATTTGTTCTTTCAAAAAAGTTTTACCGGACAGCAATATTTTTAATTCTCAGCCTTCGGAACATTCATTTGTTCCGGAGGCTTTTTTTGCCGCCAAGCGGCCAGTAAAAAAAACAAAAGAAAACATGGGAAAACAAAAGAAAACATGTTTTTTCTTGTTTTTGTTCTGTTTCTTGACTGTTTTTCTAATTGGCACCTTAGTGCAAAAATTAATGGTCATGCTTTTTTCTGTTCATGCCGAACAATTCTTTCATTGTTCAGCATGAGTTTTTGTGTTGTTAGGGAATAATTCTGTAAATCACGCCGTGGTACGACCGTACCGCCTAGTGGTACGACCGTACCGCCTAGTGGTATGACTGTACCACTAAGGTATTTCAAGAATTGTTCGGGAACAATATGAAAATTGTTCCCGAAGAGTGAAGGAATTGTTAGGGAATAACAGAAAAATTGATGGTGAACAAACACAAAAAAAGCCCCCTATGTTCCGAAGGGGGCAGCCTTCGGGACATAGGGAGCAATTATGAATTGTGAATTATGAATTGATTACAGTCCCACTTCCACTCCGAAGCTGACGGTACGCATCATTGGGTAGAAACCGACGTTGACGCCTGTGCCATAGAAAGAGAGGTTGCGTGGGTCCATACCCTTGCGGGCAGAGAAGAGTGCAAGGTTATCGGCATCAGCGTATATGCGGAGAGAGCGCACATGGAGTGGCTTGGCTGTCTCCTTTGGAAGAGTATATCCGAACACCACCTTCTTTATGCTAATATATGATGCATTTGTGAAGCAGTCATATACTGCTCTGTCGCTATGAGATTTGCCTTTCTGGAGCAAATCCTTGTGGATGTTTGTTTCAAATATTCTGTCACAATACATCAACTCATAATAATTTGAGTCAAATACCTTTCCGCCAATCTGGAATCCGAGACCGAGGTGGAAATCGAAGTTATGGCAACGGATGGTATTGCCAAATCCTCCGAACAGGTCTGGCGTATTCTTGCCGTAGTTCTTGATTCTTGCATAGTAAGTATCTGTTGTTGTACTTCCGTCCTCTGCGTAATATAATGTACGGTTGTTGTTGTCTATACCTGCATATTCAGGAAGTCTGACAGATGTGATATCATCTCCGTCCTTTAATTCTTTTTGTGCATATGGAACGGCATCAAATCCTTCTATTGAACCTTTACAGTTGGTTATCTTGTTGCGATAGTGTGTGAGGTTGAGCGACATGTCCCAGCGGAAATCGTCTCCGTTCAGTATAATAGGGCCCTTTATGGAGAGGCTCACACCTGTGTTGCTTATGTCGCCATCGTTCAAACATACATTGGAATATACATCTCTTTCATATCTCAATCGCCTTGCGTATCTAAAAGCGTTATGGTTCACGTTGTGGAAGAAGTGAACATCTGCAATTAGTCTGCAATTATATAATGAAATATAGCCTCCTGCCTTGAAGTTTCTTGTCTTCTCATAGTCCAAATCGTAAAGGAGTGGATATGAACTATATCTGTTGGTGTAATATTTTAATGGTTTGTCATTTCCTGTCTCTCCATAGCCTGCATAAATGTTTATCTCATCTATTTCGGTTCCTTTTACAGGAATGCTCCATGCTGTTTTTACGCCCCAGTTAGTGAACCATTTGTTCTCGTCATTCACTTCTTTGTACAATGAAGAGTTCTGAAGACGGACATTTGCGTTGACTGTTAAATAGCCTTTATACCAATCGCATGAAACTGTAACGGCATCGTACTCATCATATTCGTATGTGTTCATTGGAGTTGTGTGGCCATAGCTATCATTAGACCTGAGGGCAAGGTCTTGTTCTTTTCCGCTCATGTCTTTTGTTATGCTGTGATGCATGTATCCACCTTGGAGATACAAAGCGGAATTGTCCCAGTCCTTGCGCCATGTGAGTTTAACTTCTGGAGTGAGTGTGGTATAGGTTGCAGAGCATTCCGTTTGAAGAAAATCGTAATAATTTTTGTTTCTGTCTCCTTGTTCAGATATAGAGTTGAATTCAGGATTGTTTGATATCCAAGACATATTGGCGTTGAGATGCAATGCATCTGTAAGCTTGAAATCTGCGAATGCGTTGAGTGAGAAGATGGATGCTGTCTGCTTACAGTCCAAGTCTGGTATGAGGTAGTAGAAGCTTTCTGTGTAGTTAGTCGGCATTAGTGGAGCACCAGCAGTTATGTTCAACATGTATTCGTTGTCATCCACAGACTTCTTTCTTTTGTCGAAAGTGAATGATGTGTTGATGCCAAGCTTGATGCTCTCTGTCGGATTGTATCTTGCATTGACTCTTGCTGTGAGTCGCTTGTAGCTGTTGTCCTTGAAGAGTCCGTTGTTGTCAAGGAAGCCTATACTTGCAAAGACATTGCCCTTGTCAAACTCCTTTGCATAGTCAACGTTGTACTCCTGGCGCATGCCGTTGTGGATGTAGTCGTCATAGTTGTTTACGTTCCTTACTTCTCTGCTTGGAAGATATTGTGAATAATAGTCATCCTTCATCATGAAGTTGCGGTATTCGTCCGCAGTAGCAAGGTTGTACTGACCGATGGCATCGGAGTTCACTCCCCATTTGCCACGGAAATAGATTCTTTCCTTTGGTTCTCCGTACTTGTACTTACCGGTCTTTGTGGTGATGGCAATGACACCGTTGTTGGCACGATTACCGTACTTGGCAAGTGTGGCAGGGTCGTCAATGACATAGGCATATTCCACATCGTTAGGATTAATGGACGATACGTCGCCATCGTAGATGATGCCATCTACAATGATGAGTGGACTCTGGTAAATGAATGACCTGATACCGTTAATCATGATGTAAGGTCCTGAGCTTGTAGGGTCACCAGAGTAATTGATTACGTTTGTTCCTGCGATATTGCCAGACAAGACATCGAGGATGTTGCCTGACTGAGGGGCAGTAATGCTCTGTGCATTCATGCTTGCAGTTGCTGCGATGAATGTGCATAGCGAGAGAATTGTTTTCATTTGAATAAGTTCTTATTTTTGTTAACGAGAGTTTAATGGGTTTTAATTGTTTGTAAATTTGGTAATTAGCGAAAAATATTGTACCTTTAAGGTGCTTAATCAGAAAGAACTACAACAATTTTCCGCTATGTTTAGCGAATGCAAAGTTATAGAAATTTTCTTTATGGCAGATGAGTTATGCAAGTTTTTTAACCGTATGATGGCAAAATATTCCAAGATGGTGCTAATAAACCTCTCAAACGCAAATATCATCGGGACTCGACCATGTCGGATGCTGAGGTTATGGTTATCATGATTCTATTCAATAGCTCCGGCTACAGGACTCTTTTCTAAACAAATTCGTCGGACTCTAGTTCATTTTAGCAATTTGTCAGCAGAGTTTCGTAAATCCACTTTCTTTTTGTTAGTTGTGGAGACACGAAATAATTACGAAGGACACACGAAGGTGAAACGAAGGTAATACGAAGGGTACACGAACTGACATAATGCTCTATATTTCGCAAGGCATGAAACATTTTGTTTTTTTGTGGGACTGAACAAGAGGTATTTCCTCCAATTTGCCTATTTGGGTTAACGCTAATTTAACGCGTGTTAAATGGGCTTTTAATACACATTAAATTAGCGTTATTTATTGCTATAAACTAACTTCATTCGTCATTTTGTCCTATAGAATTTGAACACATTGGAAAAGGTCTATATAAGATCGTTTTCCTTGCTGATGCGCATTATTCAAATTAATAATGCGCATTATTTACATCAACGATACGCATCAACTGTTTTAATGATGCGCATGCACTTCATTGCAGTAACATCTACATGTATATTTTTTATCCTATTATTGTTTGTCTGCTATTTGATAACAAGCTGCTCCACATCGGCATAATTGTCATAGCTATTAACGATGACCACATCACCAGGTTTCAGTCCGGAAGTCACCTCGTACTGCATAGGGTTTTGACGTCCAACCTCTATAGGAACTTTGACAGCCCGTTTGCCATCCTTCGTTAGTTTGTAGATCCACTCTCCACTTGTGGCCTGATAGAATGCCCCGCGATGAATGACTATTGATTTTTCAGGTTGGCCTAATTCTATCTGAACTCTAAATGTCTTACCCACACGCAGGTTTAGCGGCATGTCAGCGGTGAAGACAAGGTCTACGTCGAAATTGCGGTCTTTCACTTCTGGTACTACTCTGCTGATGTGCAAAGGGTAAGTCGTGTCCTGATAATTTACCGTGGCTGGCTGATTATTTGTGACACGATCAATGTAATGTTCGCTTATGGAAGTATGAATCTTGTATTTGCTGAGCACTTTGAGGTCTGCAATTTGTGTGCCTGCATACACTCGCTCGCCCAGTGTCACTCTCACGTAACTTACCTGTCCATCCATAGGTGCTGTGACAACGAGTCCTTCAATACGCTTTTCGCTATGTCTATGTTTTTTTTCATACTGCATACGTTGAGCATCCATCATATCCCTTTTAATATGAGTAGCTATTGAGTCATGGTGTAGACTTTTCATCTTCAGCATCATTTTCTCCTTTCGATATTTATAGTCCTCATCAGCCATCTCAAGTTCTGCCTTGCTTTTTATACCCATTCTGTATTCCTCACGACTTATTTGTAGATTCTTGTCAAGATTTAACAGCTCATGACGTGTGTCGAGAGTCTGCTCTTTGAGCATGATGCTCTTCTGTTCCATTTCAATCTCTTGTTCTCGGAAAAGGCGCTGCTGATTAAGCCATGCGTCGAGTTCTTCGTCTATTTCACGCAAGAGTTTAGAATTGCTGAGCATAAGTATAGTGTCTCCCTTATGAACCATCGTACCATCTTCTACCATAATATGCTCCACAGTACCTTCCTCCTTACTGTTGATTCTAATCTGCATAAATGGTTGCACAATGCCTTCAACGTCAATATATTCAAGGAACCGATCTGCACATACAGTGTCTAACTCCAACTCATTTGCGTAAACCCTCATCTGTTTAGGGCTAAGCACAATGATAATGGTATAGATGATGAAAGCCACAAATATTACTCCTCCCACCATGTGGTATAGGTAGCGAACGTACCATGGTTTCTTAGGTAGTTGAATGTCCATATACATTTATTTGAATTATCTATTTTAGTTCTGAAATGATTTCTTTTCCGTGTTGAAAGTCATACCCTGTCATGCTGCGTATGGTGTAGTATAGAGTCCAGAATGTCTGCTGAGCATAGATGTAATTGCGTCGTGCAGCATCTTTAGCACTTATTGCAGCATTTAGATCGAGGATTGTACTTCGTCCGAGCACATACAGTCGTCTTGCCACTTCGTAACGATGTTCGGCTTGACGGTCGGTCTTACTGGCTATCGTCACTTTTCGTCCCTGCATATTGAACTGCATAACTATTCTATGTATGTTATGATGAAAATCTCTCATGCCCTGTTCTATGGTGGTCTCGGTAAGATCGAGATTTGAACGTGCCACTTTCACCTGCCCTCGTCCTCGTCCCCAGTCTAGCAATGGAAGAGAAACGGACACTGTTACATATTCCTGATGTAGAGGACTGCGAAAG
>JAILIJ010000103.1 GCA_024695315.1 Bacteroidaceae bacterium | reverse complement strand
TTCAAGGCTGGTGGTGTTCAAGCAATTGGTGCTATGGCTTATGGAACTCAATCTGTTCCAAAGGTAAGCAAGATCTTTGGCCCGGGAAATCAGTTTGTAATGGCCGCTAAACAGCAGGTTAGTTTGCATGAAGTTGCTATTGACATGCCTGCAGGTCCAAGCGAGGTTGCTGTGGTAGCTGATGAGACAGCAAACCCAGCGTTTGTCGCAGCTGACCTCTTGAGTCAAGCCGAGCATGGCGCAGATTCACAAGCTGTCATGTTTACAGATAATGAGGCACTTGCCGAGGCTGTAAGTAAGGAGGTTGCAGAACAACTTGATAGACTCCCTCGAAAGGAACTTGCCGCCAAGTCTTTGGAGTATAGTAAACTCATTGTAGTTAAGGATCTTGATGAGGTTGTGGATATTTGTAACGAATATGCCCCAGAGCATCTTATCCTTGCTGTAAAGGATTATTTGAGCGTTGCTGATAGGGTGGTAAATGCTGGTAGTGTATTCCTTGGCAATTATTCTTGTGAGAGTGCCGGCGATTATGCTTCTGGTACCAATCATACTCTTCCTACATCTGGTTATGCAAAGGCATATAGTGGTGTTAATCTAGACAGTTTTTGTCGTAAGATTACTTTTCAGGAACTTTCAGAAGAAGGTATTCGTAGCATAGGTCGTGCTGTAGAGGTGATGGCAGAAAATGAGCAACTTGATGCTCATAAGAATGCTATGACATTGAGACTTGCAAGTGTACGCTAATCGTGTAGCGTACAAAGGTTTTTGGAAGAATGGATATTCGAATACAAATGAATTAACTTGGTGATTTTTCAAATTCGAAATATGGGAAACTACGGAATATATCCGTGTTGGTTTTAGATATGACGGAGTTATAATTATAGAAAAAGAGGGTAGGAGTTTTTTAAGAACAATCTTCAAGTTTTTATTTCTTTTCTGTATAACTTTTTAATATATTTTTTCCCATTCAAAGTGCTCTTTCAAACCTTTTATTATAAATTTTAGAATCGACTGTCACATGAAAAAGTTACAAGACTTAGTTCGTCCAAATATTTGGGCACTAAAACCATATAGTTGCGCACGTGATGAATTCAAAGGGGTAAAGGCAGATGTTCATATTGATGCTAATGAGAACCCATACGATAATAACGTGAACAGATACCCTGATCCACTTCAAGATAAGGTTAAGGCTATGATTTCACCTTTGAAGAATGTTCCAGTAGAGAATATCTTTCTCGGAAATGGATCAGATGAGGCTATTGACCTTCCTTTTCGTATTTTCTGCCGTCCTGGTAAGGATAATGTTGTGGCTATAGAACCAACATATGGAATGTACCAGGTTTGTGCAGAAACAAATGATGTAGAGTATCGTAAGGTTCTTCTTGACGAAAACTATAATTTTTCACCAGATGCTTTACTTTCAGCTTGTGATGAGAATACAAAGATTATCTTCATTTGTTCTCCTAATAATCCTACAGGTAACGCATTTCCACGTGAAAATATTGAGAAAGTTCTCAATGAATTTCAGGGCATAGTTATTGTGGATGAGGCATACGCAGATTTCTCTCCTCAGCGATCATTCCGTCAGGACATTAATAAGTATCCAAATCTTATTGTTCTTAATACATTCAGTAAGGCATGGGGGGCTGCTGGTATCCGTCTTGGTATGGCATTTGCATCTACGGACATTATAGGTTTGTTTAATAAAGTTAAATATCCATATAATGTAAATATTCTCACGCAGAAGAAGGCTATTGAGATATTATCTGACTTACCACTTCTTCAACGTCATATTTCTATGATTCTTGATGAGCGTGAGACTCTAAAGAGAGCATTTGAGACTCTTCCAATATGTGAGAAACTTTATCCAACAGACGCTAATTTCTTCTTGGCTAAGGTTACTGATGCCGATAAGATTTATCATTATCTTGTGGAGAAGGGTATTATCGTGCGTAATCGTAATCGCGTGACTCTTTGTCAGGGATGTTTGCGAATCACCATAGGTACAAAGGATGAGAATACGAAATTGTTATCAGCATTACGTCAATATAAATGATTATGAAGAAGACCGCTTTATTTATCGATCGTGATGGTACTATACTAATAGAGCCAGCTGACGAACAGATTGACTCTTATGATAAGTTTGAATTTGTTCCTGAGGTCATTCGTAATCTCAATTTTATTCGTAAGAAACTCGATTTTGAGTTTGTTATGGTAAGTAATCAGGACGGACTTGGAACAGATTCTTATCCAGAAGTTGACTTTTGGCCAACGCAGAATCTTATGCTTAATGTGCTTAGGAGCGAAGGTATAGAGTTTGACGACATTCTTATCGATCGTAGTTTTCCTGAGGATAATCTGTCAACTCGTAAGCCCGGAACTGGAATGCTTGGAAAGTATATGACAGGTGACTATGACCTTCAGAATTCTTATGTTATTGGCGACCGTCTCACGGATGCCCAACTTGCGTTGAATTTGGGATGTAAAGCTCTTATCATAAGTAGCGATCCTACAGTTGCTGAGTCATCCATATTTGTCGATAATCCTCAACTTCGTTGTGTTCAGTCGTGGAACCAGATAACAGAACTTCTTTTTGCTGGTGAACGTACAGCTTCTGTTCGCCGTACGACAAAAGAAACGGATATAGATATATGGCTTGACCTTGACGGAACGGGTAAGTGTGACATCAATACTGGTCTTGGATTCTTTGATCACATGTTGGAGCAGATAGGCAAGCATGGAAGTATAGATTTACGCATTAAGGTTAACGGAGACCTAAATGTGGACGAGCATCATACTATAGAAGATACTGGTATTGCCCTTGGTGAATGTATCTGTAAGGCGCTTGGCGATAAGCGAGGAATAGAACGATATGGTTATACATTACCTATGGACGATTGTCTATGTCAAGTTGCGCTTGACTTTGGTGGCCGAGCATGGCTGGTTTGGGATGCTGAATTCCATCGTGAGAAAGTCGGGGACATGCCTACTGAGATGTTCCTCCATTTCTTCAAGAGTTTCTCTGATGCGGCTCGCATGAACCTAAATATCAAGGCCGAGGGCGATAATGAACATCATAAGATAGAAGGAATATTTAAGGCTCTCGCTCGAAGCATAAAGATGGCAGTAAAGCGAGATATATACAAATTTCAGTTACCAAGTAGTAAGGGAGTGCTTTAAGCACACCCTTGCTATTTTTATGGACAAAATTCATGTCTATTTTTCTGAATTTAGAATTATGAATTGAGGGCGTACAATCAAAATCTCGGAACTTTGTATGATAGCTTAATTTGAGAACACATGAAATAATATTAATAATTTCGTGTTTGGCTAATGAGATAAATAACTTCGTAAACTCCATTAACAAATAATCACATCTTGTATGGAAAAGTTTTTAAGAGCAATAGTAGCAATAGTTGTATTTTTTGTATTTCAGCTTATATTTGGGCTGTTTGTTTTTATATATGCTTTCTTGTCAAATCCAGAGCTAAAGAATATCCTGCTCAGTTCTAATGGAAATGTTACATCAGAAATGATGAACACCTTGGCACCAGCAGGTCCGTACGGAATATCTTTGATTCTATCAGGTGTTGCAACCATTTATGTCTTGTATTTAATGAAAATGGTTGATTTCTCCACAATATTAAAAGCTAAGAGATTTGTCTTTCCTGTATGGTTCTATGCCATTATAGGTGCCTTTTGTGCCATCATCTTCATTAATTTCCTTGGAGAAATAGTAGAATTACCAGATATTCTTCAGGATCAGTTCATCGACATGTCGCAAAACGTATGGGGAATGCTTGCAATAGGAATATTTGGCCCGATAGCAGAAGAGTTTGTCTTTCGTGAGGCTATCTGTGGTGAACTGATTAGAAAGGGAACATCAAAGTGGACGGCTATATTATTTTCATCTTTTTTATTTGGACTTGTACATATGAATCCAGCTCAGGTACCATTTGCAATGGCCGTAGGTGTTATCCTTGGTATGGTATATGTTAAGACCGGAAATATTATTATATCTTCGCTTATTCATATCCTAAACAATTCAACATCCGTAGCGCAAATGTATATCTATGGAAAAGATGCTGCAAGCATGAAAACCGTAGATATTTTTGGTGGTGGTAGCACGGGTACAATAGTAATCATTTCTCTTGGAATCTTAGGCTTTTATCTCGTATACAGATTCTGGAAGCGTTACGATATGCTTGTCGACTCAAAAAGCGAATAATTGTACCTCACCAAATCTTAATTCTTGATTCCGAAATCCCCCATATTTTCTATAACATGCCTTAGTCCATTGGCAGTTATGGCAGATCCGACTATTGTGCCCTCTGGGTCGATGACGAAGAAAGCGGGAATCCATCGTAGTTGGAAAGCCTTGAAAGTAGAGTCTTCGCGATTTGACTTTAGGTTGCTTACCTGTGGCCATTCAAACCTCTCCTTGTTGAGAATATTTATCCACGATTCCCTTTTTGTGTCGAAGCTGAAACTAATCCACTTCACATTTTTACCGTCAACCT
>JAILIJ010000099.1 GCA_024695315.1 Bacteroidaceae bacterium | reverse complement strand
CGTATAAGTTGTGGCATATAGCGGAAGAAGAGTGTCATCAAAAGTGTGTCGATATGTGAACCATCGACATCGGCATCGGTCATGATGATAGTCTTATAGTAGCGTAGTTTATCGTAATTAGCCTCTTTTGAATCCTCACCTTGGCCAAATCGAACACCCAAAGCCTGGATGATGTTGTTGACTTCTTCGTGTTCAAAAGCCTTGTGCCACATTACGCGTTCTACGTTGAAGATTTTTCCTCGAATAGGAAGAATTGCTTGGAAGTGTCTGTCACGTCCTTGTTTTGCAGAACCTCCGGCAGAATCTCCCTCGACGATAAACATTTCGCAGTTTGCAGCATCTTTATCAGAGCAGTCAGCAAGTTTACCAGGAAGTCCTCCTCCAGTCATAGGGTTCTTACGCTGTACGGTTTCGCGTGCTTTGCGTGCGGCGATACGTGCAGTTGCAGCAAGAACTACCTTGTCTACGATGAGTTTTGCCTCCTTAGGATGCTCTTCCAGGTAGTAAGAAAGTGCTTCTCCTACGGCTTGCTGTACAGCACCTGCAACTTCGCTATTTCCGAGCTTAGTCTTAGTCTGTCCTTCAAACTGAGGTTCGGCAACTTTAACTGAAATAACAGCTGTAAGACCTTCGCGGAAGTCTTCTCCGCTGATTTCTATGTGCTGTTTTTCGAGTTTCTCTGTTATTTTATTGTCATCAGCATATTTTTTTAGGGCACGTGTAAGTGCAGCTCTAAATCCTTGTAGGTGAGTACCACCTTCAATAGTGTTGATGTTATTTACGTATGAATGTAGATTTTCGCCGTATGATGTGTTGTACATAATAGCGACTTCGATAGGTACGTTTTGCTTCTCTGTATTGAGGTAGATTACGTCATCGAAGAGGTGAGTACGACTTGAATCTAGATATCTTACGAAGTCTCTTAGTCCACCTTCAGAATGGAAGACTTCTTTTCTTACGCCGTCAATGCCAGCTTCAGCGTTGACGTTTATTCGCATATCAGTAAGGGTAATAGTTATACCGGCGTTAAGATATGCAAGTTCGCGCATACGACTTGCGAGAATGTCGTATTTATATGTCGTTGTTATGAAAATGCTTCCATCTGGCCAGAATTGTTGGCGAGTGCCTCGAAGATCAGTATCGCCTACAACCTTTACGCTGTATAATGGTTTACCGCAAGCATATTCTTGCTGATATATTTTACCATCGCGGTATACTTGTGAAATCATCTTTGTTGACAAAGCGTTCACACAGCTTACACCAACACCATGAAGACCACCAGAAACCTTGTATGAGCCCTTATCAAATTTACCACCTGCATGTAGGACTGTCATTACGACCTCAAGGGCAGAACGATGTTCCTTTTCATGCATGTCAACAGGGATTCCTCGTCCGTTATCTTGTACGGTAATAGAGTTGTCCTCGTTGATTGTAACCTCTATGTGAGTACAATATCCAGCTAGAGCTTCATCAATAGAGTTGTCCACCGTCTCATATACGAGATGATGAAGTCCCTTTTCGCTAATATCACCAATGTACATTGCAGGGCGCTTGCGGACTGCTTCGAGTCCTTCAAGTACTTGGATGTTACTAGCTGAATAATTTTCTCCGTTGTTTATATTTTCATCCATTTGATTTGGTATATTCTCTTTGGTATGTCTTTAAAACGATACAAAATTAGTGATTTTTTTTGAGGTAATCAAATCTTTTTAATGGAAAAATGTTGTGCAAGCTAAAATAGGTGTTTTAAAGACAAAAAAACCGAACTCTTTGTGAGTTCGGCTTGTATTTTGTCCTAATAAGAAGCAAAATTGTATTCTTGTTTTCTTATTATCCCAACTTTGCAATGTACTTAGCAGCACCTGACTTGAGGTTAGCAGCCTTCTTCCAGTGGATGATGTTCTGCTTAGCGAGTTTGTCAAGCATCTTCTGTACCTTAGGGAACTGTGCCTGAGCTTCAGCCTTGTCTGTTGTTGCGCGAAGCTTGCGAAGTGCGTTACGCATAGTCTTAGCGTAGTAACGATTGTGGAGATTTCTCTTTGCATTCTGACGAATGCGCTTGATAGCTGACTTGTGATTTGCCATTTTTTTGATGTTTTATTGTGGCCTTTGAAATGTTGTTTCTGTTGGCCTGTTGTTAATAAAATTTTAGAAGTACGATGTGGTATGGCTTTTGACCTCGCACCAATCTTCTGAATAAATAAAAGGGATTGTAACTTGCGTTCCTAATCCCTTTTCTTTTGGTAGTCCATAGCAGAGTCGAACTGCTCTTTAGAGAATGAAAATCTCTCGTCCTAACCGATAGACGAATGGACCAGCCTATGGTCTTATGTTGACCGAGCGAATTGCCTTGTGGCTCATTTGCGAGTGCAAAGGTATGCACTTTTTCATTACCCACCAAATATTTCGCAATATTTTTTTGCAGAAAAATGAAAAATAGGTAATTTTGCACAGAAAATGTTAGAGAATATACAAGGAATAGTGCTTAGAACGGTAAAATATGGTGATTCTTCAATTATTGTAGACACCTTTACCGAAAGTCGCGGAAGGGTATCTTTTGCGACAAATTTGTCGCGTAATAAACGTTCGAATTCGTCATCTGCCTTCTGGACGTTACTTAGTCAGGTCAATTTTCAGGCAGATATTCGTCCTACTGTGAAGTTGTCAAAACCGCGAGATGTACGTTTTTATTATAATTATATTGATTTGCCGTATAATCCTATAAAGACAAGTATAGCTATGTTCATTTCCGAATTTCTATGTTCGGCTTTACGAGGCGAGGGGGAAAATGTTCCTTTATATAAGTATATAGAAATGTCACTTCGATGGTTGGATATGGCCGACTCTTCATCAAATAGTGGAGTTGCAAATTTTCATCTTGTATTTTTGATGAGGATGACACGTTTTATAGGAATATACCCTAATCTTGAGGGTGGAGATGATGTTTTTGATAGGAGACGTGATGTTCGTAATATGTATTTTGATTTGTTGGCTGGCGAGTATACGCGTTGTCAGCCTTCGCATCCACACTTTTTACGCCCAGAGGAAGCAAGTAAAATGCCTTTACTTTTTAGAATGGATTATAGTACCATGCATGTCTACAAGTTTAATAGGCAGCAAAGAAAGCGTTGTTTGGATATCCTTTTACAATATTATGCTCTCCATGTACCCCAGTTTCCTGCTTTGAAATCTCTAGATGTGTTGTCTGAGCTTTTTGTATAAAATATATTAGATCTGGACTTTTTCTAAGGTGATTTAGTTCTATATATTAATAAGCAATATAGTGTAAGCTAAAATCGCTAGTTTGTAGAATCTTCTCAGGCAAGTAGAAAAGAGACGAATGAAAATGATCGCAAAATAAATTCATTCGTCTCTTTTGTATATAGTGATTTCAAGAGATGATTTTAAAAAAAGAAAAGGAGGTACAAATAAATGTATCTCCTTTTTGTTTTATTTGCATGTAGCAAGAGATTAGTCCTCTTTCTTTGCTGCAGAAAGCTTCTCCTTAATACGAGCCTTCTTACCTGTAAGATCACGGAGGTAGTAAAGCTTAGCGCGGCGAACCTTACCAATCTTGTTAACCTCGATGCTCTCGATGTTTGGAGACTCGAGTGGGAAGATACGC